>DATEOO010000080.1:0-15887 GCA_035274085.1 Candidatus Nitrosocosmicus sp. | reverse complement strand
ACTTCTGTATCTTCTTCAGACAAATCCCCTGATAGTACTACTTCTGTATCTTCTTCAGACAAATCCCCTGATAGTACTACTTCTGTATCTTCTTCAGACAAATCCCCTGATAGTACTACTTCTGTATCTTCATCCTCTAGTAACAATCCATACAATTTAAGTAAGAATAATCCATTCTATCATGAATTTCAGAGCAAAAATACTGTTAACGGTGACGTTAGTACTCCCACCTTTACTTCTGATTCATCAAATACCGCTAATGGTAATTATATGGATACCTTCAAATCTCCACCTCAAGACAAACCTTCAACCTTCGTCAAATCTCCACCTCAAGACAAACCTTCAACCTTTTCGGGGTTACAACAGCAAAATATGAATCAACCAGTGTCAAACCCTTATTCATTCCAGTCATTCCATACATCAATCAACAAAAATATCTATACTAATCCAACTAATAGCGGATTAGGCGAGTCTCTAGATGGCAAAAACAAACACTCAAAGGAAATCTCTGCATGTTTTGATAGAGCATTTAGCATTGATAACTATTTATCTGACTCAGAAATTATTGAATGTGCCAAAAATCAAGATAGTTATTCTCAAAATAGCCTTCACAATTATGCTTTAAGCGATAATATTAAGAATAATAATAATGACAATGACGATAAGACTGATAACAAACACTCAAAGGAAATCTCTGCATGTTTTGATAGAGCATTTAGCATTGATAACTATTTATCTGACTCAGAAATTATTGAATGTGCCAAAAATCAAGATAGTTTTAAATGATTTAACCTAATTTTTTTTGAAAAACTTGATCATAATCATTACCAAAGATTCACTATTTATTCATGAAATCAATCTGTAGCTATAATAACAATGTTTTCGCCTTTGATGAATATTTCTCCCATTTGTTGAACCTTGTCTCCCTCTAAAACTTCAGTTGCATTTTCCAGTGTTAGGTTCATATATTGATCAAAACTTTTCAACCTTCCCTTGATAGTTCTCTTTCCCTTTAGTTTTAGAAGTATGTCCTTATTTACACTTCCTTGTAAGATATTAGATTGATTATTCGGTGATGACAATAAAGTTAAATAATTTTTTTGATATTTAGGTTTAACTTAACTATTTAATTCTGAATCTGGATTAAACCCACGACCAGGGCTCAATGTTGCGCATTAAACATTGTTTTCTTATTATTTTCTTTGAGCGTTCAATGGATTCTGCTTCGCTTATGTTACCTTTTTTTAAATACTGCAAAAAAACTTCTTCATAGAGTTTTTTAGCTCTCTCCTCTGTGAATTCCTTGTAATCATTCATCTTCTTTATTTTCTTTGTCTTTGTCTTTTTCGGTTCTACTTCATCCTCATGTGACTCTTCATCAATTTTGTTAGTTCCTTTCAAATTCTTATATTCCTCTTTGCAATCATTACAATTCCAGTCAAAAAAAAATTCATGTATATTGCATTTTGTCACATCATAGAAAAAAATACATTATTATTTAACTTTTTCATACTTCTAATACTTGGAAATTATTTGCAGATTGGTTCTAACGTAGTCGCCATAGTAGCTCAGCCTGGCAGAGCGAAGGTTTCGTAAACCTTAGGCCGTGGGTTCAAATCCCACTTATGGCTTTCAAATTAATATATTGAACTACTATGTTACCACTAACCTAACTTGATCCATTTTTCTGTTCCCTTGAAATTTCTTTGTAATATTTTTAATCTCTCTTGCATCACCATAAAGTACAAAAATTTCAAGGCATCTGTCTTTGTCTATCTTATTGTGAATATGGGTATTAATTATTTTATCAAATCCATGGCGAATTTCACTAATTTCTTGATCAGATTTTTCATCATGTATTACTAGAAGAACTGAATGTAGAACACCTGACAATTCGTCTATTCTTTTCTCTTCTAAAAGTAGGTTTCTAACACTAGCTCTTACGATTTCTGATCTGCCTGAAAAACCCAAAAACTTTTGCAATTTATCAAGTTCTTGGATTATGTTTTCATTCAGCGAAATGCTTATGATTGGCAATGCTTTTTATAATGATCAATTCATAATATTTGTTTTTTCCATTTACGATTGTTTCTAATGATAAATCCCATATTATCCTACCTTGGTGGCTCTATTTCTCTTATGCTCAAATCCTTAAAGTTCAAAACCACATTATCTGCGCGAAAAGTAACAATAGGTCCTGAATTCAAAACCATATGATCTTTGGATCTACCACAATTTGCACTGTAAAATACTTTATCTGAACTATTTGCGTACCAGCCCCCATTATCAGTAATTTCAAAAACTTTAATCCAATGATTAGAATTTGAGTTATCTAAATATGATTCCATTTTTACCGCAGAATCATTATTTGTATTATAGATCACGGTTTTCCAACCAATCCATCTATTCATCAATGAGTCGGTTATTTTAGGGATTGATTTTTCTTTAGTATATCCCCCTGTAAACCATATTTCTTTTTTCCATGCTACAGAACCATCCGGATAAATACCCCCATGAAGAGATAGGCCGTGACACGGAAAGTCTTCATTATGTTGATCAGTTCTTGCTACCCAGTCAATATCTGTTATAACACTTTTACGTGGGTTGATTATCGAGTCTATTTTCACATACCCAGTAATTTCAACATTTTTCCATTCTTCAGTCCCATTTAATGTGTCTATATTAATTCGAATTTTGTCATCCCTTACTTTCCAAGATCCATCATCCTGTTTGGCTAATCTAGGATTAAAAGTGAAAGTTACATTTGGATCATTTTTGGGGTTCGACATGTTAACATACCATTCCCTGCCATCGGGTTTGGTAGGATATATTTTTTCAATGCCGAATTGATCATTTGTATTCATAGTGGTTGTATTATTTTCCTGCTGAGCAAAGACTGTCATATTATCAAAAATAAGTAAGCAAGTAAAAAACAAAAGTGATGAAGCAAAAAGAAAGACAAATGTAAATTTCATACCAAAATTCATTTCTTTAAAAACATACTGGTTATACAAGTACATAATAATATCGGGTAATAGCAGATAAAAACTATTGATTTTCAAGATCTTATTTTTGTTTCAGTCTTAATTTTTATTTTTGAAGAAAATAACTTTAATACATTTACTCCAAAAAATATTCCCGCGGATGTTATTACTATCATTCCACTAGGTGTAATATTCCATTCAAATGCTAATATTATCCCCAATATAACAGATATCAAAGAAAAACAAATTGAGAATAGTATTGTTTTCTTGAATCCGTATCCTAATAGCAACGAAGAAACATTAGGAATTATTAAGAGGGACGAAACCATTAGTACTCCTATTAATCTAATGGACATTACAATTGCAATGGTTGCTAAAGTAATGAATAATATATTTAATACAACTGTATTAATGCCATTAACTAATGCTTGTTCCTCATTAAATACAAGATATATTAATTTTTTATAATATAAGATAACAAATGCAATAACTATGACGCTCAAAACTACGGTACTCCATGTTTCTTCGATATTGACTAATAATATGCTTCCAAAAAGATAACTTGTTATATCTATAGAAAATCCTCCAGATAAGCTTATTAATACCAACCCTATCGCTAGCCCTAGAGATAATAGAACTGCGATAGACGAATCTGAATAGATTCTTTTGCTTGAATTCAATTTTATGATTGCTAATGCCCCAATTATTGAAACGATTAATGATACCCAAATAGGATTAGATTTTAGAAACAATCCTAATGCAATCCCTCCAAAAGCTACATGCGATATTGCATCACCAAACAAAGAAAATCTTTTTAATATGAGAAACAATCCGATTAGCGAACAACTTATAGAAATTGCTATTCCAGATATAAGAGCACGTTGCATGAACTCATACTGGAGAATTTCAATCATTGCTATTCAATTCTTTTTTCACATTCTATATAATTCTAATAATTAATTTTCACATCTGAGTGCTATTTTCAAATTATCTAAATTATCGTACATTTTTGAGAAATAATCTTTATTTGAAGTTTGTTCTTCCTGTGTAATCATTTCGATCGGGCTCAATATCATTACCTTCCCTCCTATTTCATTTGCTATTGTGTTTGAAAGTCTAGGGTCTATGTTATCTTCTGAAAAAATGATGTTTACACCTAGTTGCTCAGCTAATTTTATTGCATCTGCAATTTTTTGAGGGCTAATGTCTCCTTCAGGTGATAGACCACTAATCGAATGCTGAGTTAATCCGTATCTTTTTGCAAAATAGCCAAAGGCATCATGAAATGCTATAAAATCATTCAGATTGCAATTAGTCAAGTTCGTTTTAATATCTGAATTTAATAGTTCTAGTTTGCTATTAAATTCATTAAAATTGTTTGTATAATATTCCTTATTTTGAGGATCCAAAGATATTAATTTTTCAAATATAGTTTTTGAATATGCTTTAACCAAATTGGGATCAAGCCAAATATGGGGATTTGGAGTAGATCCTATATTTTCAATTGGAAGACCCTTGCTCAAGTCAACTACAGCTGCATTTCCTAACTTGTTAATCCAGGATTCAAATCCTGCTCCATTAATAAAAATTACATCAGCTGCTTGGAGCTCAATTATTTGTCTTGCTGTAGGTTCAAAATCATGAGGTTCTATACTTGCAGGTACTATAGTTGAAACATCCACTTTGTCTTTACCTATTTTCTTGACAAAATCATAAATCGGATAAAAGGATGCGAAGATTTTTAGATTTGTATTATTTGATGAAATTATGCCTTGACTCTCTGATTCATTGATACTATTATTATTATCATTTTGTGATAGATTTGTGGTAGCAATAGACTTTGGAATAATTGAAGAAAATAAAGTTATAGTTAAAACAATAAAGCAAAAGGAGATCCATTTCTTATAATTCTCTAGCATGTAAAATAATTTGGTTTTTAATAATATAAAGTTTACTTATTAATTATTATTAATCTGTTGGTAATTTTATAATAATAACAAATAGACGGTAAATAATTCAATTGATTTGAGTTAATCAAAGATGAACGATTTAATACATTCGGCGAAACTCTCCAAGAAATTTATCAATCAAATCCTTACCGGTCTTTAATAACAATAACTTTTATGCCAATGAAAAAAATTTAATATGTAATACAATTTCTTAATATAAGTAATTTATACATGCAATTGAAGTTAGGTGATGATAGGATTTCTTCTTATCTTTCATTTTTAGGTTATACCTCTCTATATCCTCCACAACAATTGGCTATAGAAAAGGGTTTGTTAGAAGATTCCAATATTTTAATAACTACTCCTACTGCAAGCGGGAAAACATTAATTGCTATACTGGCTGCCATTAAATCCTTAGAAAAAAATAAGAAAGTAATATATCTTACACCATTAAGAGCATTAGCCTATGAAAAATATTTGGAATTCACTTCTATAGATAAATCTGGTATATTTTCTAGAAAAATAAGAATAAAGATTAGCACTGGCGATTTTAATACTTCAAACGCCGATTTAGGTTCAGCCGACATAATTATTATGACAAACGAAAAAATTGACTCGATTCTTAGACATAATGCTTCATGGTTATCGAATGTTGGACTGTTTATTTCAGATGAAATTCATTTAATCGGAGATCAAGATAGAGGACCAGTTTTGGAAATGGTCCTAACCAAAATAAAAAAATACTATTCCTCATCTCAGATTCTTGGCTTAAGCGCTACAATCACTAATGCCGCCGAAATTGCAGGATGGTTAGGATCAAGACTAATAGAAAGCACATGGAGGCCAACAAAATTGATAGAGGGAGTATATTCTGATGGCATAATATATTCTAATAACGATTCCAGAACTAAAGTTTCTGAGTCAGGTAAGGACACAGCTTCGATGGCTATCGATTTAATCATGGATTCTTTAAATAGTAATGGACAAAATCTTATTTTTGTTGAAACAAGAAAACGAGCCGTATCCTTAGCTAAGAAGGTTTCAGAGGTTGTATCCAAGACTCTATCACCAGAGGAAAGGAAAAATACCTTGAAGGTTTCTAAACAAATTTTGGAGGAGGGTGATGACACGGATTTAACTAAAAATTTGTCAAATTTGATATCTACTGGTATAGGATTTCATCATGCAGGATTAAGTCTTTCAAGTAGAGGGGTTGTTGAAGAAGCATTTAAGAATGGAATTATAAAATCTCTGTTTGCAACGCCAACACTAGCTGCTGGCGTCAACCTCCCTGCACGTAGAGTCATAATAACAAATGTAACCCGGTATGATTTTGTATACGGCGCTTCAGTTCCAATTAGTGTGCTTGAATATAAACAACTTTGTGGTAGAGCCGGACGACCTCAATATGATGCTTATGGAGAATCTATAATTATTTCAGATTCAAGAACATCTTTCGAAGATTTGTATGATCATTATATATTGGGGATTCCCGAACCTCTAAATTCAAACCTTGGAAATATAGTAGCTATTAAAATCCATCTACTTGGGGTAATCGCTTCATTTAACGGAATTAGTCTAGATGATATCTATGACTTGTTCTCAAAGACATTTTATTCATTCCAAGATAGTAATAATACCTCCCTATTTGATAAAATAGATTCATCTTTAGATTATTTTCTAGAAGAAAATCTAATTCGATTGCAAAACAATTTGTATAATGTGACCGGATTTGGAAAATTAGTTTCAAATTTATATCTTAATCCTGAGACTGCTGTTGCGTTTAAAAAGACCATCAATGATATAAAACCAAGGACTGTAAAAATCAACAATGTATTTGGTTTCCTTCATATGATTACCACTTGCCCAGACTTTTATCCTAAACTCTCGTTTAGAAAACAAGACATCGAAGAGTTCAGTTATCTGTTTTATAATAATTATGATGAATTTTTTTCAGACGTAGACATAACGGATTGTTCTAGAAGTCTATGGACTCTGTATGAATGGATCAATGAGACTACAGAAAAAAGAATGAATGAGAGAATTGGAGTAGAGCCAGGCGATATACATAGAATTGTCGAAGTATCCAATTGGTTAGTTTCTTCAATATTCGAAATATGTAAATTGTTAAACAGAAACGATCTTTTACCCATTCTTTTTTCACTTGAAAATCGAATTAAGCATGGAGTAAAGGCGGACCTTGTTCCATTGGTACAGATTAAAGATATCGGAAGGGCCAGAGCGAGATCTCTTCACGAGGCTGGAATCAATGTACCTAACGATCTCCTACTAATTTCAGAATCAAAACTATCTATGATCCCAAAAATAGGTCCAAAACTAGCTAAGAAATTGAAAAAAAAATATTCCTCCTAAATTATTTCTCATATATTGCATATATCTAAACTAAAAGGTCTTTACACCAATATCATTTATTCAAAGTTAACTACTCCTAGGTTATTCATTTCAGATCCTATTCCATAACCAAGTAATGCAATACCTGTTCCTAATAGAGACATTTCTAATCCTCCTTTTACCCAGCTTTTTTTAGCTAATCTGCCTTTGATTGCACCAACCATAAAAGATGACAATAAACTAATAGAAATAGCTATTAGTAATGCCGTAAAATTGTTGATTAAACCAGTTTTGACTATAAAATATGGTAGTATTGGTAAGATACCTCCTATCAAAAATGAAATGAACATAACAATAGCCCCTTTTACGGGATTGCCTAGGATTTCTAGATTCAGACCCAACTCCTCTGTTAGCATCGTTTTCAACCACACTCCTTTATTGGATGTAATCTTATTTACAACCATGTTCAATTCTTCACCGGCAAACCCCTTGGACTTGTAAATTTCTTCTATCTCTTTTCTTTCGTCCTCAGGAGCATTTTCGATTTCATATTCTTCTCTTTTGATTTCAGATTGTAAAATCTCTATTTGGGATTTAACAGCAAGATAATTTTGTACAGCCATGGCTTTAGCACCTGTAAACATTCCTATTATAGCCGCTAAAATAACTATATCTACACCTACAGAGGCACCACCTATGCCGGCTACTATTCCTAAAGAAGTATTAACTCCATCACCAAAACCAAAAACAATATCTCTAATGTAGTTACTTTCTTTTATATGAGGTTCAACATGATAACTTTGTGCTTTATCCAATATGTTTTCCACTTATTTGTTGTCTTAATATCTAATAAATTCATCAAATCGATTTCAATCCTGTTTGAAAAATTTGAAAAATGAAATTCATAAACGTAAAGACATCCATCCATCCATCCATCAACAGATGGAATTCTCAATATGATTATACAGATCAATTTGACTAGCTCTACCTGCATTACTCCAATACAATGAAATTCCATCCAATCCAATCACAGTATATCCTTTATACAACTATCATTCAGGTTACTTTACAAATATTGAAAATAATAACAATAATGTTTAATAATGCGTTATCTTTGGCCTTCTAAATAGACTAAATATACATACATACTTTATTGGATATAACAAAAAAATCTATCGGAAACAATCGTATTTCTTTCTTCAGAAAATAATTAGAAATTAGAATAGTCTAAAAAATTGACCAAGCAGTATAAGATATCTATTCTCTTTCCCATAATACCTTTCTTAATTTATTAGAAGCCTGTTCAATTGCACCTCTTGCTGCCGGAGTATCTGCAATTTCGTTTAACATTACGAAATCGTGAATGGTGCCTTGATATCTACATGCAGTTACGTTTACGCCAGCTTCCATCATCTTACGTGCATAAGCTTCTCCCTCATCTCTTAATACATCAAATTCGCCTGTTATTACAAGTACTGGTGGTAATCCATTGAGCTGCTCTACTGAAGATAGCAATGGAGAAACTGTGGGCTTTTTCAAATCGGCTTTATTTGAAATATAACTTTCCCAAAACCATTTCATAGCTTCTCTAGTCAAGAAGTAACCCTCTTGAAAAGATCGATATGACTCGGTATCAAAATTTGCATCAGTAACCGGATAGAAAAGGACCTGATAACGAATTTTTGGTCCCTGACGCTCCTTGGCGAGTATCGCAACAGCGGTTGCCATGTTGCCGCCAACGCTGTCTCCTATGACTGCCATTCTAGAAGGGTCTAAATTCAATGATTTACCATTTTCTGAAATCCATTTTGTTGCATCATAGGCTTCTTCTAGAGCTTTTGGATATTTGGCTTCAGGAGATCTACTATATTTAACAAATACAATTGCCGCATTAATGGAGTTGGCCAATTCTCTAACTAGTCTATCATGAGTATCTATTCCTCCTAAAACCCAACCGCCACCATGAAAATACATAACAACGGGAAGAGTTTTATCGCCGCTATTAAACGGCCTAATGATTTGAATATCTATTTTTTCATTTGATTTGCCAGAAATAGAGAGATCCTGTACGTCAGCTGCAGGCTTTGCAACTGATACTGATTGAAGACCTGACAACACATTTCGAGCATCGGTAGGTGATAATTTGTAAATAGGGGGACTGGGATTTTTTTGTAATTTATCTAAAAAACTTTTTGTAGTTTTTTCAACACCAATAAAATTATTAGTCATAATAACATTCTGTAAATAAATCTTATACTTTAATGTTAAATACGGGAAATATTATCCATGAATATTTCCAATTAGAAATTTATTTTTAATTATACTCCAACTACACAAGAAAATTCATCCAGTTGATTATGATTTATTCTTGCTAATTAATTGGACGGTATGTCTTTTAGAGGATACTTAATCAGAGTAGAAGAGTAATTTTGGTAGTTTTGATTACTTAGTGTCATTTAAAGAAGTATGATCATCATAAAAATAAACTGTCTGTATCAGTTGAATGATGTGATGATTCTCTTTTGTAAAACACATGAAAGATAAGTAACCTAACTTAATTTTGGACGTATTACTCCAAAAATTTTTAGGGTAAGATAACAAGAAAATATATTTTCTTGAAGATTATGATATTCTTTGTTGGTGTAGTCCTTTTCAACAGCTAGGTATGGAATTATTTTTGTCTTTAAATCCATAGCAGCATTAAAAACTTCATTTTTATCTTCCTTAATACTCTTTGAATAATCAAATTCAATCCTGTCTTCTAGCAGATCCTTAATGAAATTATTAATTGAATTCTCTCTTACTATAGAATAATTAAATTTCGTAGATTCACTCATTAAATAAATTTATCTCTATAGTAAATAAGATTATTGATTGACATCCATTACTATTTAAGCTCCTGAAAATAAGGTGAGGTCAATTAAAGCAATAGATACGGCTTATCAATTCAAATTTTTCTAATGTTAGAGAAATGAATTTATAGAAATTATATTACATAATAAAATAATAATAATTATTCTAAGAATTTATTTAGAAAGATTACTTTATATATATCATCAACAAAAATCAAATGATATTTTGAAATGTCCTAATTGTTTTTCAGAAATGGTTTTGACATCCAGATTCTGCCTGGAGTTAGATAAATGTCCAGAATGTGAAGGTATATGGTTAAATTGCGATGAAATAGAAAAAATAGCTGCTAATAACAACATTAGAAACGAACTTTATAAAAGGAATCAATCAGAAAAAAACAATATTTGTGATTTACAAGATAAGGGTTATTATTTTTATAAGAATGAATATAGTAAAGATGCTTCCCCTGATGAGATGTTTGATTTTGAATAGTCAGAACTACATATGATATTTCTTATAAAATATGAATATTAAATATTATATTTGGACCATTTACTAAATATTATATCATTCTGATTATTAACCGGTTAACATATCCTATAACAAAAAAAATTATTGTTTATGACTTTGGTTGATTTTTATGCCATCAGTTAAAAAAACTCACAAAACAATATGTATGGGATACTACAAGTCAAAAGAAAATGACTTAAAGGATGAAGGCCTCGTATCAATATTATCCGTGCGTGCAATAACATATCCTGATCCTTGATTTATAGCATCCATGATCCTTTTTGGTCGTCAATATCATCTTGTTCCTTTAACTTGGAGAGATTATTTAAGGTCCAATAGGGAATTTTCTTATCAGAGCCATTATCAATAAACGTTTCGACCATCCTAGTATCTTTGTCTGTCAAAAAGTTTTTACTTTAAGTTCTATATTTTCTTTGTTTGTCAAATTGTTATTAAATATAGAATTGCCTTTCTTATCTAATTGATGAAAAACAAAACTGTCTCGTGCTAATTCCCTTGTGGTATTAAAATCATATTTTACATATTTGCCATCATCCCGATATTCTAATAGGTTCGGGTTACTACTACCGGAAACGTCAAACAGTATTCCAATGCTACGCTCTTCATCAGGTTCATTGCTTCCGTGACGTCCGGTATTAATTTGAAGAGATATATAAGCTTCATTTTCAAATTTATCCTTGGGTTCCTTAAAATACTCATGTATGTTTCCATACCAAATTATTTCCTGATTCTTTGCAGCTGACATATCTGGTACTCCTTCTGAATCATCTCTTACTATTTCTAATCGAGGTGAGTTTATATCATTATTTTCACTCTGTGTATGTTTATCAAAATCCATAGTTACTCTGAATTTTTTGTCCTGACTCATGGGATCATTTAATTCAAATGAATATTGTTGATAAAATTTTGTGTAGGCTAATAGATGAATATTGTTGATAAAATTATCTATGATAAGGTCATCTTCATCATAATCGTTTAATTTACAAGGCATTACAGATTGATTACCATTATATTCAGTGCAGGAAATAGAATCTGATACTCTAAAAATTTTACAAATACCTTTGGTCTCATTATTGATATTTACTTCATCTGTTTTATTGTATTCGGTCTTAGGTAATACTGTTGAATTAATGCTACCATTGTAATCGATAATATCTTATGGTATGCAGTTAGAAACCTTTGTCGTATTAATCAAAATAGACGGATTTATCGACGTATATGAAGATTTGTTGATAATTGTACTAGAAACATCTTTACTTCATATTCTATAACTAAGGACAAAAAATATAAATAGTGAAAACTAGTACGACTGACTTCGAAATCAACGATACAGAGATTTTCACATTTTCGAATAGTTAAATATTATATATATGGTAAATTTACAGTACAATAATCTTGATAGTCTATACAAATTATCAATTACAAACATTACATTTCTTTACTATTTTCATTTGCAGACTGGATATCATATGAAGAGTTCTATAGATGCTTATCAGGGCTACATCTGTCCTATGTCGGCAAACTATTTTTCTAAAAATGATTATATTATTCTACTATTACTTCGCCAACCATTGAAGGATGATATATACAGTAATATTTGAATTCTCCAGTACTATCAAATGTCAAACTGTAGGGTTGATTCGGTATTATTGCATCAGAATCAAACAAAGCACCTTCATTCTCATTATTATCCTGTCCCGAAGTCACGGTGTGAGACACTGTATCTCCATTATGCCATGTTATTGTTTGGCCCGATTCAATTCTAATTAGGTTTGGCGAATATGACTGATCGCCTTTTATTCCAGCGATGACTACAGGGATGGAACCTGCACTTTGTGTTTCGCTTTGATCGGCTAAACCAGGTTGATTTTTGGGAGTATTACTTTCAGATATAGGTACTATTCTATACAACGCACCGGTATAACTTAGTACATACAGATATCCATCTGGTCCTACCTGAAGGTCGGTTATACCTCCAAAACCTTGACCAAAAATTAAAGGTTGATTTTCGGTAGTTTCATCAACCTGATTGTCAACAAGGAGACTGACGTTACCCAAAGAAGTATCATTCATTAGTATATTGTCGCGTGCCTCATTAAGAGTAAATCGATATAATAAACCATTATTAATGTCCCCAGTAAACATATCGTTTGCATATTCCTTGCCTAATTTATCTGAATTCAAAAATTTTAAGGCTGTTGGTCCAATTGTGGTAACCCATACAAACTTTGGATCTGCATATTTGCCGTTACCAAATGTTACAAGCTCGTCTTCAGATGTTATTCCTCGTCCTAGCAAATCTTGGCTCATATAGCCTTGAACCTGAGACCAACCGCCATTGAAACCTGGCAGAATAAGATTGATTTCATCTGCTACTGTAGGCCCATTTTCTGTGTCCCATAAATTACCTGTTAAAGGATCAAAGTCAAAACCGAAACTATTTCGAATACCCATAGCATAGTATACACTCAGTGGCAAGCCCTCTCCAAAAATAGGATTATCTGGGTCTACTATTCCACCATCCTGAGAGATCCTTAAAACACCTCCAAGTCCATTTGGCTCTGGACCATCACCGATATTTTGAGCTTGCGTTCTATGGCCCCCCACTTCTCCAACTATAAAGTAAACATTATTATCGGGTCCGATTCGAATTTTACCTCCATTATGTTCTGCTCTTTCATTTGGGGGAATAGCAGTTAAATCAAATAAAAGGACAGGATTTATCAGCTCACCATTGACATATTCATAACGATATAGTCTGTTTCCTAACGGATCTACATTATTTTCAACATCACTACTGTCTTCACCATTACCGGATTCAGTATAGGACAAGAAAACATATGTTTTTCCGTCCGTTTGTTTAGATACTGCAATACCTAAAAGCCCACGTTCTATGCTATTTGCTACGGGCACGTCGAGCGCTGGCGTTTCCTGTACTTGACCATTTAGTACCCTCTTTACAATACCTGTATTTTTTTCCGTTACTAAAATGTCGTTATTTCCAATGAAAGACATACTCGTAGGAAAATCAAGTCCTTCGGTTATCTTTTCGACTGTAAGATTGTCGTCATTCACGGTTGGTCCATAAGGAGACAGGGGTGCTTTAGCATAAGCCCCATAAGAAAACTGGATATATGATGAAAATGTTGAAGAAGAGATGATTAATATAAAAATACAAAAAGTCAAGACTTTGCATTCATGCATGATTTTGTCGATAAATATCATCATTTTTGTAAACTAATTAAGTTTATGAATGAATCTTAACAACGATATGACTGTATTAATGGATATAAAGTTTAATACAAAGATCTATTTTATAAGGGAATAATGAAAAGATGTTAAATTACTAGAATAGAGAAAGATTCACAAAAAATACATTAAGTCAAAGGATTGCTCGTCCAGTAGGAATCAACTCTTTCCATAATCTTTATGATGTAGAAGCAGAATTTAATGTAGTAGTCGCCGTCACACTCTTAGTTTCTTTTCTCTTCTCATAAGCTTTCCATCTATTTATCCAATCATTTAGTTGTTGTAAAATGATCTCTAGTTCTTTCGTTCTAGGTGTTAAACTATATTCTACTCGAACGGGAATCTCTGAATAAATTTTTTTTGATATTAGGCCTTCCCTTTCCAGCTCTAATAACCTTTGAGATAATACAGTACTACTAATTTCTGGTATCAATCTTTTAAGTTCATTGAATCTGATTATTCCATTGATGCTCAAATTCTTTAGGATGTGCAGTGACCATCTTTTCCCTAATACCTCCCAGATGTCTACTACATCACATTTTTCTTCTTTCATAAGAATTTCCTGTACAAATTATAATAGCTTGTCAGTTATTAAAATTTTGTAATTTTATTGTAATTGAGGTATCAAATACATTCCATCTAGTTTTGTTGTCACTTATCTTAATCTAGGTAACAAACAATATATCACGATATTTTGGGTTAGAACTAATAACTGACTAAGTAATAAATTACTACTATAATTATACATGGAGATTGACGAAATAATATGGTAGAAAAAATACAACAGTACAACTGGATCAAAAAGAAGCTGCCAATAAAAATCGTTTAATAAATAAAATAATAAACAGTATAATAACAACTGAAGGTGAAGGAAGGATTTATAGTTAATAGATTATTTCCCACCAATTCCATATCTTGTATAGATCCTAATATTCGATGCGGTAGTTGAGATTATAACTATTATTTGAAACAATTAGAAATTTAAGGATTTGTTAACTTATAGATGAAAAACCAGTTTTGGTTCCTTTTAGAGTTTCTGCAAATATGGACGGTTATTTTGCATGCATTAATAAAATTGAACAATTCAACCTATTAAAATGACAACGATATGTGAATATTTCGACATTCCGTTATTTTAAGACTAAATGTTGTATCTATGGTAATAGAAATATAATTGATTTTCTATATTATGAAACAATTTAAATATTAGGCTGGATTAATTAGGCCATACTAATGTCTGCTATCAATCATCAACAATCTTTCTCCTCATCACTCTTAAATGAAAATGAAGAAAAAGAAGCTGAAGACAATCTTATAACATACATCTGCGAAAATACCGATGGAATCCTTGACTCAATAGACCAAATGACTTTTGCATTAAATGAGACGGCCATAAAATATGGTCCTGTCGTAGTCCTCAAAGATGCACCATAGTATTAGGAAGTAACTAATAAAATTGGTATTGCCTACTAAAGCCACTCCTACTAATATATCAAATTCTACTTCATCAGGGAAACATCCCATTCGGGAAGATAAAGCAGACGAGGTTAAGGCCCTTATTGCTAGATATGTTTTATTAAAAATTGAACAAAAGAAAATCGAATCAAAGTTGTCTGATATAGCAAAGTATTATGATGATGAATCTCTCAGAACTATTTTTGAACCTATAGGCGAATCAATGATGGGCATTATCGGTTTGGAACTTCCATCCAATAGAAAAAGAGAAAATAATGGCTAATTAACGCATTTGATAAAATGAATTACAAAACATGATATTGTTTTTCTTACTATTCTATTTACTATAATTTATTTGAAATCATTTCTTCGACTTTAACAAATTAAAAGCACTTGATTTTCTCCTATTATTTTTTCTTTTGCTCTTTTGGAGTGGATTTTTTCCTGCTTTTGGCATAATCTTTCCCTTCATCAATCTGAGACCGCACATAGTACAATTGCCTTCAATTGTTGC
>DATEOO010000079.1:0-5445 GCA_035274085.1 Candidatus Nitrosocosmicus sp. | reverse complement strand
GCGTAAAAACCAACAATGCAGCGCCTGCTACTACAGGTATCATAAACAACTTTGAATAACGAGATTGTTTCATTAATAATTAAAGACCTTCGGTGGCATATTAATAGGTTTTTTTAAAATAATCCAAAATTCTTTGAGTTTCACCAGATTATGTAATTATACATACTAAATATCCGAAATTTATGAATATAATGGTTATAGAATATATGTTGAATTGAAACTAACTAAGTAAATTCGTATCCCGCAAGAAATGGATGCCATCAAATGGGATAATTTAATCGAATTGATCTCAAATTCCAGATAAAACCAATTCCCTAAAAAAATCAGAAAATTATTTTGTAATATGTAAATGAAATAGGATTTAATCAGAAATCTATGAGAAAGAAGGTATCTATATCCTAACTCATAAATCAAAATATGAAAAATAACATCTTCTGATGAATATAATTAGATATTTATATATATGAAGATCATTGCCACGTATAACCAATTCTCTATTTATCCAGGACGCTATTAGATTTAACAACATGAAGCAAAATTATTCTCGGAGTTTCTTTATAGACAAATATTACTAAATAAATTGAATTGAACAAAATAATCTTATATTAAATAACTTGGCTTTAGAATCTAATATACGATCTTGTTAAGAAGCATCCTCGGGTTAATCATTCTATCAGTTATTAGAAGGAATGAACATGATATTGTGAATGTTTATGATACATTCTCTAATTTAATGAGGATTGCAACTGGGGGGAGGCTACTTAATTTCGGATATTGGACAAAGGATATCACAAGTCCACTTCAAGCACAGATACAACTTACAGAATTATTTGGAAAATACGGGTCTTTTGATTCTGCTCAAACATTATTAGATGTAGGTAGTGGTTTTTCTATTCCTGCATTGCATTGGATGCATAGATATTCTAATCTTACAGTATATTGTTTAAACATTAGTCTAAATCAACTAAAAATTGCAAATTCTAACATAGGAAGAATTCAACCTTCAAAAGATGACAACCTAAGTCTAGCAGCAACCGAAAATATTGGAAATAGGATATTTCATGTCAATTCAACTTCAACATCAATGCCAATTAGGAATGCGAGTATGGATAGGATAGCAGCATTTGAATCCGCACATCATTTTAAGCCTATCGCCCAATTCATACATGAATCAAAACGTATCCTAAAGAATTCAGGACAACTTATAATGGCAATGCCAGTCATAACCAATCAGCCGTACCAAATTCCATTTTCCAAAAGTTATAATCTCGGAATACTTGCAGTAACTTGGGCCTCTGAACATTACAGCGTTAGCAGGTTAGAATCATTGTTGGTCAATGATGACTTTGTATTATCAGATATAGAGTATATTGGAGGGAAAATCTATGGACCATTGGCAGAATACTATATTCAAAATCGCGATAGATTAAAATCTGAAATAACTAAAGAATACCCGAAATTTCTTGAAATAATTCTTTATAAATCCATGCTAAAGATGAAAAGGGAGTCTGATAAAAATTTTATTAATTATGTTTTGATAAGGGCGACAAAAAGATAAAGAATTTTAACAGGTTATTGTAATTAACGAAATTGGCCTTTTGTTTTAGTAAAATTGGTTTGAAAATAAAAGATTAACTTTTTATAATTAATCAAAAAAATATGAAATTTAGCATATACCAAATGAAACATTTGCGTTATGCAAAAGAATCTAACAAAGGACATAACCGAATCTGTTTACTGTTATCGGGTTCAGAACTTGACAATCAATATAATAAGCCTGGCGCCAATTCTGAATACTTATCAAGTATAACTACAAATAAACTTGAGTATTATAGCAAATAGAGGTTAATTTTGGCTCATTCGATATCTGATCCATGTATATCTGTTTTTCAGTTAAGAAAAAAATATGGTGATAAGGCAGCGTTAGATGGAGTATCTTTTGAGGTTAATTACGGGAAGGTTTTTGGATTTCTAGGTCCAAACGGCGCTGGTAAAAGTACGACAATAAAAATCCTCACAACCCTACTATTACCATCCTCTGGAAATGTACGCGTTTTTGGGCTGGATGTCAACAAATCTTCTTTAGCAATCAGAAAGAGAATAGGAGTCGTATCCCAACAGCCAAGTACTGAGGCGAACCTAACCGTGGAAAGGGCAATGGATTTGTATGGGTTAATGTGGGGGATAGAGCGTAATAAAAGGAGGAAGAAAATCTCTGAAATAATGAATTCATTTGATCTTCAAGAGATAAAGAATGTTAAAAATGACGAATTGTCAATAGGTCAGAAAAGACGAGTACAAGTTGCCAGGGAATTCATTCATGAAATGGATCTCTTGTTTCTAGATGAACCTACTGTTGGGCTGGACCCAACAGCTCGTAGAGTGTTACTAGACTATATTAAAAGTCAAGTGAAATCGGGTCTAACTGTATTTTTTACCACCCATATAATGGAGGAAGCGGAATACTTGTGTGACGATATAGCAATTATTAATCGAGGTAAAATAATTGCCTTTGATACACCTCTGGGTCTGAAAAATAAATTTGGTAAAGAAAACCTGATACAAATCCAGATAAAGGAAATGATATCTGAATCAATTTTGAAATTGGCGTCAAAAGTTTCACCCGAGTCCCAAATTACTGTGGATGGGGAAAATGGCTTGAAAATTACCTCAGTAGACCCCCAGAACACCTTAACAAAATTAATTGAAATCTTTACACTAAAAGGGATAAAAATAATTAATGTGTCAATTAGCTCACCTTCGTTGGAAGATGTGTTTTTGACAATGGTAAAATAAGTGAAATGTTAATGGCTACACCTTAATCCTCAACATGGAAACCGCAGCTATAGAGAAGGCAACTAATGCCAGAATAGTAATTATGATTACTTCAAGGTTAACAAAATGTGAAACTTGGGCATAGACTCCTGCGCGGGTTATATCGACTATATAAGTCAGCGGATTCATGTAGAAAACGGTTTTCAGAGGTTCGGGAATCCCTTCAGCCGGGTAAAAGGTTGTACTTGCAAAAGCAAAAAATAGGAAAATTCCATTGCTTATTACATTGAATCCTTCACTACTCTTTAATCTAGTTGAAATTATAACTGTAAACGATCCAAAAAAGACCGCCCCAATGATAATGGCATACAAAGTATAAGGGATGCTCCACAGAGTAGGGTTAGCACTCCCTAAGATTGTGGGAAGTCCAATTATTAAGATTAATGAGCCACTAGTCAACCCCATGAGCATGATCGTTACCAAATTGCTAAATATGTACTGAACCTTTGTAAATGGCATTACCAATATTTGTTGGAACATTCCATTTCTCTTATCAGTCCAAATAATGCTTCCGGCTACCGTGCTGCTATTCATTACATTGAACCCAATCATCCCTACAGCTAAAAAAGATGGATAACTAACCATAATTTCGCCGAGCTGTATCCCTTGATTTCCCAGCATTGCAGAATAAGCATATCCCGATATGAAAATATAAAATATTGGAAATATAATCTGCCAGATTAGAAAGAGTTTATCAATAGATGCGATCAAGTTCCTATAAGTCAACACAAAAATTTCAGTAATCATAATTCATAGACCTGATTAATTCAGTTATATCTTAATTTAATTTAAACAGAACGATCAAAGCTTTTGAATGTCCTAGACAATTCGCAGTATTATTTTTTGAGGAAATCTTGTTGTTTGATGTTTTTCACGTTTTCAAGAACCAAAAGCCGCAAGTAACTATGAACATTTGAAAAGACAATATATTTTTAATAATGAGTATAAACTAGTTCCTGCAAGAGTAAACAAAATGTTAATAGAATCAGTCAAGTTCAATCTTTTCGCTGATCTATGAAATGATTTTCATAATTGAGAGCAAAATCATTATTTAAATATTGTCTAATTTTAATTTAAACTATGTCTACATCATCACCAAATGAATCACAAAAAGATTTTGCATCTCCCCAGGAGGAAGATGTGCAAATACAACTAGTGAATCTGAAACGATCTAAATTTGCAGAGATAATAAGTTGGCTTCAAAGTTGGGGATATAAGGTCGTAGACAAGACTAATAGTGTTATTATCACGGGCATAGAATTGCAGGCAGAGGTAATACCACGAATTCCATACTCTTCCGGATTAAGTACCCCTTTTTATTTGGAATTTCAAGACGACTTAAGCGATGGGTTCATCTTGAGAACAACATTTGAACTTGACAAAAATATAGAAATACACTTAAACACTAAATTGAGGCCAAAAGAAATTGAACTGACTTATATTGAAATAAATCAACTAATACTACCCTTGAAGGTTTCTATTATAAGGGATCATCCATTTATTAAACTATACAAAGTGGTTTTTACAGATGGACTGGATAAGCAATATTTTTTAGATTGCATAACTGATTTGATGAATTCGATGTCGTTAATAATTGGAAAGTGGGATGAAAAGTATTATAATGTTCCCGCCAAGCAAAGCAAAGGAAAAATAGAAAAAAAAATTGATGATTTAGAATTAGAGGAAATACTTAATGGTTAAAAGGTTGACATGCCCATTTCTCATATCATTGCGATAACTGTATACTTTGAGGTCTTATTATCCTAAATGGTATTGCTAAATAGTTTTTATCAAATAATGATCATTCATAATTGGCTTATTACTATCCTGAAAAATTCATGTATATTGCAGTTATCTATCAGTCACTGGAAGCCATCAATTAGTTTTGGATAATTTAGTTAGAATCCATTCAGGGACCACCTTCTAATTAAATAACAAGTTTAATAAATAATGAAATAGAAATAATTTTAATGAGCTGATTTGGAATAGTGGATCATTATGAAATATTAGGGGTTGCTAGTAACGCTTCATCAAAAGAAATAACTTTTGCTTATAGAAGGTTAGCTTTGCAATACCATCCGGATCGAAATAAAACTCCTCTGGCAAATGACATGATGTTAAGGATCAACACCTCTTATAGTATACTCTCCGACCCAAACAAGAGAAGAGAATACGATGTATCTAGAAGTAAAACTGAAATTAAATACTCCCCGTATGATTCTAAAGAAAAAAAGGATAATTTCAATGGTCAAACTACTAAAAAGGGTAAAAAGAACTCGAGTAACTTATTTGGAAGGAATTATGTAAAATATGCCCTAGTGGCGCTGTTAACCCTAAAATTTGTATTTCTAGAAATTAGAAAACTGATACAACGAATTTTTTAAGACTAATTATCTAAAGTAAGAAATTGATGGTTTTATATAAGATAGAATAGTTAGAAAGTGGCACATTTTGACTGCAGCCTGTAATTAGAGGTGATTTGACGAATGAGTGGCATATCCAGCAACATATGTTGTTATCTTTTTCTATTTTTATACGATTTCACACTAGTCGTCATATCAATTTGTTGAATATCTCAGATAATCCTCTATTGAGAATTAAATTTAGAAT
>DATEOO010000078.1:0-5010 GCA_035274085.1 Candidatus Nitrosocosmicus sp. | reverse complement strand
TGTTTCTAAAAAAATTTTCTGACATTCTGAATCTTTATAAATGATTTTATTAATTTTTTTAATAGCGAGTTATTGGTTTTGAGCCAAAAAATGCATTTATAGTAGTATATAAAATCCTGTTAGATCATATCTTTCTGATTTTGCTAAATGAAACATTTAGAACGTTTTTTCTTACTATTCTAACTATGGAATAAATAACGTCACGGATATCATAAACAAATGAGCCTAACAACCGGATTAATAAACCATTTTCACCGGGCAATTTTGTACATCCACCAATAGCTTTTTTTGTTCCAGATAAAATTTCTAGTATTTCATTTTGTATGATGTTTATTTTTTCCTTAGGGGTCAGAATATAAACACTACCCAGTATTTCATAGTTATTTAATATTCCAAAAGATCGCATATTTTCCACCTTTGGTTCTATTTTTGCTACATCAATTAGTCTTAATTTATCATCTTGATTTACTGACTTGACTTTCATATAGCAAATATCGTATTCAAAAGATTCATTGCTAGCAACCCTACCGGGTGTTAATATTTCAGAATAAATACATGTAGCTTCATCATGAACCTTAATATTTGAAACCTGATAGAATCTAGAATCTCTAAATGGTATTATTTGATCAGGTATATATTCTAAGTAACAATCTTTATCAACATTCAAATTTATCATTTGGGATCCAAAGTTTCTATTCATCCGGTATATTCTAGTAGCACTTTGGGTAGTAACATGTGATTTAGCTGAATTAGTAAGTGTAATGTCAATTCTATACCTATCACCTTGTAAAATGCCTCCAGATGGGGAAATAATATAAACATAAGCCATCTCAGGAAATGTCTCTTCAAGATAAAGAGCACGTTTTATGCATAAAGGAACTTTGTAATATTGGTGTTTTATGGATGTTTTATGACTACCTGGATTATATTCTAGACCAAGTTGTAAAATACCTAATTTACCTGATTTTCCTACTGCCAATTGTTTTAATGGATTATCGTAATTTAAAATTTCAGCTGGAATATTTTCAGGAGTACAATAAGAAAGATTATACAAACTCATTGAAATCAATAAAAGATTAATTGACAGCTACCGATTTAGGAGGCGCATCAAATAATACGTCCTTTACTATTTGTTCTGCCACGGTTTTAACACCCTGACCTGTTTTGCTGTTAACAAAAACATAAGGTTTATCATTTCGAACAATTTTGGCGTCTCGCTCCATAATGCTCAGATCGGCACCTATAAAGGATGCAATATCTATCTTGTTGATTACCAATAAATCAGATGTTTCGATTCCCAGTCCACGCTTTCTTGGATATTTATCCCCTCCAGAAACATCTATAATATAAATAAAATAGTCGGCCAATGCAGGACTGAATGTGGTTGTAATGTTATCGCCTCCACTTTCAATTATTATCAAATCAAGGTTAGGATGTTTGGATTCCATCTCCTCTACAACAGATATATTAATTGAGGGATCTTCTCTTACTGCAGTATGAGGGCAGCCTCCAGTAGCAATGCCTATTACTAGATCCTCTGGCATTAATCCTCTTTCGGTGGCAAGGTTTTTTCTCATCCTATCGGCATCTTCTCTGGAAACAACATCGTTAGAAATAATTCCAACGTTATATCCATCATTCTTTAAAATAGGAACTAATTGTTCGATTAACATGGTTTTTCCTGATCCAACAGGCCCGCCTATGCCTATACGTGGTATTCTTGAAAGTGCCACAAAAAAATAAAGGAAAAAATCAAGTAATAAACATTTTTGAATCCATCTGTTCATGATGCATTTGAATTATATCAAGTTGAGGAATAAATTGCCACATACTGTCAAGAGGTCTATGGATATTTTTTTTCACAGTTGATAGAATCACCGGTTTCATCTCATCTATAAGCATCTGCCCTTCAATATGCTGAAGAATACCCAATCTAAGTGCAGCCCCAATTACACTGACAACAAACCCATACATTATCATCAAACCAGATCGCTCTTTAGTTATTTTCATAGAATTGCATCCCAAGGCATAGGATAAAGGATAAACTCCCTTTGCGTGACCGCTTTTAATATTTTTTGAATAGAAATCCAAATATTCATCATTATGAATGAATGCAGAAACACATCTTAGAAACTGAATTCCTGATCTTGTTGAGGCAGAACGAGTTTCATCTACTAGTCTCATAAAATAATATGTGTTATCCAATTCTAATAACGACATAAAGTCTTTCTTTTGAATACAATTATACACATTACCTACAACACAACAATCAGTGGGTCCTATTTGCTGTACAAGATAGGCTTTGATGAAATCCGAAATATCGGCGTATGTTAGCTTTCTGTTTTTATTATAAAACAATAATTCCAGGCCATTTGAAGTAGTGTACAAACCGGTTGGGAAAAAAGAATCGGATAATTGTAAAAAACTTATATCCGCAATGGATGGTCCTGATTCGATATCCTTATCTTCAGTGTGCATGAATGTCAAATCCCTGATCAGGTTCAAAAATGAGTTGCTCTGAGCGAATTTCTATATAATCTTTTAAATCTGCTAACAATCTCAAGAATAGATTTATTTCATCTGGGCTTTGAATAGGAAAAATTATATCACGATTTTCGATTTTTAATGGCCGATGTAAGTTTCCAATAGTATGTCCCACTTTTATTGCCACGTTAGTGAGTTCATCATCATGGTCATGGTCATGGTCATGGTCATGGTCATGGTCATGGTCATGGTCATGCTTGTGTAAATGGTTTTTAATATTCAGGATAGCCACAAGCTCAGGAGATAATTTTATGACTATCATTTTTGTATCATCAAGAAAAACTACATCACCATCTTTAAGATGGGTTCTAGAAGGCAAAATAAAGCCTATATCAGTTTCTTTGTCTGAAACCTTTCTCATTCTAACCTTCTCGGTTTCAGATCTCTGAATTATTACATTCTCGATGGTATTCTTTTTAACCGACTCCTCATATTTTTGATGTAATTGTGAATCTTTCTTTATGTTTCCTATAATAGTTGTAATGGTTAACATCAGATATCATATAGAGGTCAATCTTATCCATAAAAACAATTTTATATTTTAAGATTATTATTGAGCCTATCTAATACATTCAGCAAAACTATTTTCTGAGCAAACAGAAATATCTTGAAATTTATGTTTTATTGTCTCTACTTACGTTATTATTAAGACGCTAAATCATTTGTGTTGTTTTTTGGATCGAGATCAGGATTGGGATTCCTTATTTTGTTCACAGCGGTTATCATATTTTGTAAATTTTGAGTATAATCATACTTTCCGTAGTGTTTATAGTTGCTAGGATCTAATTCAGCAAAAACTAACCCTCCATCAGATATCTCAATTTTTGAACCAACCTCAAATTTTTGAGCTACAACACATTGTCTTACCAAATGATAAGGATAATCAAGATTAAGATGAGATCTAGGATCTATCAAACCTGAAATCGAAAACAATTTTCCAAATTTGACGATTACATGTCTAATTTGCAAAGGGTCGATGATTAACATAGAATCATCGGTATTAGATTTTTCAGTACAATGTCTAATTTGCAATATTACTCACCTTTTTGAATCAGCAAGTGCTTGAGGATTGAGGTCGTCTGCAGCTAAATTCTTATCAATTCTTAAAACAGATTTGGCCATTTCGCCTGATGCTTCCAATGCCATTGTTTTTACTAAAACTGGATCTAAAACGCCTTTAGAAACCATATTTACAATTTCACCACTGTCGATATCAACTCCATATCCATCAGGGGAAGCTTTAGCATTCATTACTTTTTCTAAACCGTTAAACCCGGCATTTGTTAATATTTGTCTCATAATACTTTCGAGTGCAGATGTTACCACTTCTAAGCCTACTTGTTCCAATCCACTGAGTTTGAGCTTTTTAATTTTTTCAATTATATGTAATTCTGCAGCACCACCCCCTGGAACAATTCCATAATTTAATGCAGCTTCGGCAGCATTGATCCCATCAATTGTCGATCTCCATCGCTCTAACGAAGTTTCTTTTGTAGAACCTGATATTAGCACAGTAATGATCTTCTTACCTTTTCCATTTTCCAAATATATTATTCCGTTATCCTCATCCTCGTATATCTTCTCAGAAACACCAATGATATCTTTATTTTTTAGATCATCTAGTGTTCTAACGGGTTTAGCACCCGTATATCTTGACAAATATTCTATTTCTTCATTTGAAATGTGGACTGCAAATAAGCCCTTTGAAACAAAAAGATCTTCGACTATTTGATCTACTTCAGGTGAAGCAATAAAAAGAGTATTTGCTCCCGTTTCAACTATAGTATCGACAATTTTTTTTGATTTTTCCAAACGATCTTTTTCCATAGTAAGAATATCTTGATATTTGCTATTTTCTTTGATCCACGACTCTTTTACGGGTTTTAAATCCAATCTCAAAATTAAAATTTTAGAATTTTCAACTTTGCTTGGGAGTTCTGGATCGATTCTTTTTCTTTCCAAAACAATCCCATTAAAAATTTTATCCTCAATATCTACTCTTCTTATTACCTGTACTGCCTTATCAAAATCATATAATCCATTGTAAATCGCATCTTTTCCTACAGTACGTAACGCATTAACTACCAACGTATGCAATACTCGACCATCCAATTTTGATGACAAGCTTGTTTTTACGATTTGATCAAGTTCAGGAGCATCAAGATTGATCTTTATGGCACTTTTTTTTAGCAATTCGCAGGAATGTTTTATCCCACTTTCAATGCCTTCAACGACCTTTGTAGGATGCACCGCAAGTTCACGGATTAATCTTTTACCTTCTTTGATCATCTCAGCTGCCAAAATTACAGCCGTGGTTGTTCCATCTCCAACTTTTTGCTCCTGTCTTTCTGCAATTTCTACTATCATTCTAGCGACAGGATGAATTGCTCTAAGCGAAAGTAATATGGTAACACCGTCGTTAGATACATGTCTATTCATTGATTGATCGATCAAAAGTTTATCCAA
>DATEOO010000077.1:0-3847 GCA_035274085.1 Candidatus Nitrosocosmicus sp. | reverse complement strand
TTATTACTGTAATCATCATTCTTTCCAGGAATAATTTCTTCAATTATATCAGGAGAAGTTGTTTCATTTCTATCATTATTTGACATAGTAATGCTTTGTTTAACAAGTTATAAAAGACTAGTAGATTCCAAACTGTTCAAGAGGATATATTGGTAGATAGTAGAGCTTCCTATTCATAGTAATAGTACCAAGGTAATGGTTAGTAACATGTGCTAAAATTCATGAGTGTTCATAAAATATGCTTGAAAACATGATTTATTTATAGTACAATATCAATTGATTTCTAACAAATATTAACAAATATAGGCTATGTATTTAAGCAATGTTAGTCACACACTAACCATGAAAAATGCATACATATCACTAATCTTCGCTGCACTGTTAATTTCATCTGTAGTCAGTGTAGGATCAGCAATTGCTCAAAATCAAAGCCAAAGCCAAAACCAATCATCAGCATCAACAGCTATGCCTGAAAATCAAACCATGGCTTCTATTTCAGGCAGTCCTCAAACTATTATAGCTAATCAAACAACCGTGCCAGCAGAACAGACAACAGTAACAGTTAATCAGACATCTGAGCCAGTAAAAGATCAATCTCAAATTCAACCATTGGAAAATCAGAAATTAACCTCAGAAACGGGAGATTTGGCTAATATACAAAACAAGACAATGGTAAAAGCCACAGGACCAGCTGATACTACTATTGCAAATAAGACTACCGTACCTTTTAATCAAACTACCATAGGAACAGGCAATAGTACCAACTAACAGGTCTATTTTTCATATTTTTATTTTTAAATAATGATTCATGTTTAATAAGGATTCAATACATTTTCTGTAATACTACCATAAAGGGTTATAGGGATAACTATTACCATAGTTAGTACTAATATTATTGATGTATTTATATTATGTTTCATCTATTATTTTATGAGCTCAACCCAGATTGATTGGAACGATGTTATAAAAAAGGAAGCAAGAGGCATTAATAATGCTGATTTTGGTGAGGTTCAAGAATTAACGGATGAATTTGTTATAACTCAAAGAGGATTGATTGATGTAGAAACATATGGCATACCCAAAGAGAGGGCAGAAAGTTATGATGGAAGCGTATTGCGATTTAACGTTACCGAAGATGAAGCTTTCAGTAAATATCGAGAAGGAGCAGAAGAAGATGCCCAAGAAATGCTTTCAGAAGAAGCGGAGTTTTCAACCACTGACGAGCCAGAAACTCAGTTACAATCCAACCAAGATAATGAAACTGAGGAATCAACTACCGTACCTCTCATGGAGGAAAGAGTTGATGTGTCAAAACGAATCGAAGAAGATACTGCCACTTTAACCAAAAAACCAATAACAGAAACCAAAACAATAGAGGTACCGGTAACTCATGAAGAAATATCAATTGAAAGAAGAAAACCTTCTGAAGAGCAAACTTATACCGAACAAAAACCAGTTACATCTCAAGAAGAAATAGAAATACCAGTCAAGAAAGAAGAAATTGAGGTTAACAAAAGACCGTATATTAAAGAGGAGGTAGTGGTAAAAAAGAAACCTGTAACTGAAACAAAAGAAATTACAGAGGAAGTAAAGACTGAAAAAATTAATGTATCTGATGGCTAGCTATAAAAATTAAATCAGTTGCCTCTTTTTCTAAACTTTTGTATTAGTTAGATAAGAAATATTAAGTATGATCTTTCAAGAAGAATCTTTTTAAAGTTTCATATAATAATTGAAAGAGATAAATTCGCAAAGTCCTAATTTCTCTCATGAAGAACAAACCATTTGATTTTCATGGTGCAAAGTTTACTATTAAGGTTCTTAGTTCCGAGACAGACTATAAATATACCGTTCTTGATATATTTCATCCACCCAATTTAGGACCTGCATTACATACTCATCCAAAAGGTTCAGAAACCTTTTACATAGTTGACGGGAATTATCGCTTTATTGTAGATGGAAAATTGATTGAAAATAAGCCCGGAGATACAGTCTTTGTTCCAAAGGATACCCCTCACAGATTTGAAGTGGGCGCAGAAGGTGGACATGCAATTGTAATAAGTCCACCCGAACTTGAATTCTATTTTCTCAATGTCAGTGAATTATTAGTTAAAGGACAAATTTCCTATGAAGAAGAGTCAACCATAGGAAAAAAATATGGTCAGGTTTTTCTTGATAATACAAAACATTGGAGCTAATGTGATTATTAGTTATCCATCAGATACTATAAAGTCTAAATAAAATTTATAAACTATGATGATGAGAATATGTAATTAAAAATCACATTATATTGCAAAAGTACCGGGAAAAGGTTTTTCTAGAAATGACTAGAAATGATAATAAGATTTTCTTAATTATCGTTTTATTTGCCGTATTGTATTTTATAGGCAGCTATACATCATTTGTTACTGTTAGTGGTCATGCAATTCCTATCGCCTCTAAACCCAGACCTAATCAAATTATAAATTCCACTGTGTCGATACCTGATAGGATATCTATTACTTTTAATGAACGTCCTGAATTGGATGCTAGTACTATTCGAGTTACGGATTCTAATGGGACTAGGATCGACAATAATGATCTTAAATTAGGAGGTTCTGAAAAAGAACTTACAATATCTTTGAATACATCCAAAGTAGTACCTGGTGATTATTTTGTAGAATGGTTTGTCTTTTCTAAAGATGATGGTGTGATCACTAAAGGCTCATATTCTTTTTCATATGCTTTTGACAGGGAATAAAACATGAATTCTAATATGTCTACTATTGTAGTACAATTCTATTATTAATTAATTTATTTATTAGGCATACCAATTGAAATAATCTGTCATATGAGCCATTGAATTTATGTTTGTATTTTACCATAAGTATCGTTGACTCATATATCATACCATCATTCATAATAATGCTGCCAATACTGAAGGAAGTAGCAGAATTATCCAGACCTATTCCACTAATCATGGTCCCAAATGTTCATTATCTCCAGAAAAATGACCGCCTGTTTTATTAACATCAATCATAAGTCCTAGTACCTTTTTGCTCATTAGATAAACTGTAATTGGACGTAGTCATATTCAATTCCATTATCCGAATGAATATCTGATGTTCCTGTAATTACAATGTCGTTACCAACAAATATTAAATTGTCTGATTTAAATTTGTTAATTATATGATTGTGAGATAGGCTGCCTGTCATCTGGTTTTATCATCGCAAAATTAACTGTGAATTCCGCAGTCATGTTTGGCGTCATTGCGCTATTGTTATTAGATGCCTTTACAATGTCTAGATTCCACATTCCACCCTCCATCCAGGTTACAATATTGTCTTTAATCTGATTATTAGCAAATGACATGAGTATTGGAATAAGATCAAACAGGTTTAATACTAGTTTGATGGCTGATTACTTTAAGGTATAAACCTTGTAAGGATCCCCTGTTTTTATATCAATATATTTCCAATCGCTATTATCAAAATTAACTTGTTTAAAATTAGTTTGAATCTGTGGATGTAGTAACTTATAAACATTTTCTCCTACAGATATTCCATTTGGTGATGTAATAGACGTAATTTTCGAAGTTACATTCATTGTGTATCCCAAAATATCAACTTGTGAACTCCTATCATAACCATATTGAAATACAATATTTTCCCCTTCGTCGATACCAATTTTGACAGAAAGACTTGGATAATCATGTTTACTTAAAATTGGATTGATACCATCCTTAATGATGTTAATCATGGATTCAGCGCATCTGAATGCGTTATCACACGTTAGATATTTGTTGAATCCGGAAGGAAAAAACGCGATAACTGCATCACCTGCATATTTCAGAACATATCCATTAAG
>DATEOO010000076.1:0-4631 GCA_035274085.1 Candidatus Nitrosocosmicus sp. | reverse complement strand
ATTTTAATAATATTAAAATAGCGAAAATACGATTGGATAATAATGACACTAATATCAACATCTAGAAAAATCAATTCGTCAGATGAATTGATATGGAGTATCATCTCTGATATTGATAAGGATCCCGATTTCTGGCACGGTATAAAAGCTGTGAAAAACATATACAGAGAAGGAAATACGATTGAAAGGGAAACTACTATTTCCTTTAGACAATCAAGATGTATAGAATTAGTAACGTTAACTCCCCTAAAGCAAATAGTAACAGTATTCAGAGAAGGACCGATTGGGGGAACAAAGAGAATAAATCTAACAAGAATAAATGCAAAGGAATGTGAAATTAAAGTGGAATGGGATATTCGTATGAAGGGGTTAATGAGTTTGTTCACATTCTTTATCAAAAAACATATTTTAAAGGGAACAGATGATGCTCTAGAAAGGATTGCCAATAAGATCGAAAGATAATATTTTATTAGTTGGGTCAAAGAACATAAATCGCTGGTTCAAGTAATTGCCTAGTCAATTCTGGTGTCCACATAATCAATACTAGGGCTATTTGAATTAGAAACCTCCATATTACCAACTCATGGCTCATTTTGATGGAGTCTAGCACATTACGTAGAGTAATAGTTTAGTGTACATAGTTGTGGTCCTTGGTACTTGTCACAATATTTTCTTTCGCTAATTTAAAATATTCAAAAGTTATCCTAAAATTCTTTAAATCCAGTTTTTTTAGTTTCCTATATTCAGGATTATTAGCCTCAGACTTTCTATGATTTCTTAGAAAGTCCCTTAAAGCCAAAATTGACGCATAATTAATCATGCCTTCAATTTGAGCCCCAGTGAAGCCATTTGTCAATTTCAATATTCTATCAATGGTTACAGTTTTTTCATCAAAGGGCTTTTTTTTAAGATGGATCTTAATAATTTGTCTTCGGGATTCGACTGTTGGAATAGGAATCTCTATGATTCTATCAAAACGGCCAGGTCTCAAAAGTGCCTTATCGATCAAATCAATCCTATTGGTGGCTCCAATAACTATTACATTATCTAGATTTTCAATTCCATCCATCTCGGTTAGAATCTGACTCATTATTTTATCAGTCGAATTTATTTCCTCCCCGTCAGTGGTCCTTTGAAGCGCTATCGCGTCAAACTCATCAAAGAAAATAATACAGGGCGCTAGCTGTCTAGCCTTTCTGAAAACTTCCTGGATAGCTTTCTCAGATTCTCCTGCCCATTTAGATAACAATTCAGAACCTTTTATACTGATAAAGTTTGCATTAGAATTTGAAGCTACGGCTTTTGCAAGCAATGTTTTCCCAGTGCCTGGTGGACCATACAATAATAAGCCCTTTGGTGGTCGTATATCGGCTATTTCATATATTTCAGAGTGATTTAATAACCAGTCCATCAAATCTACCAGCTCCTCCTTAATTGAATCTAAACCACCGACTTCACTCCACTTGACAGTTGGCCTTTGGATAGAGAATTCTCTACTTGCTGAGGGAGTAACATCTTTCAAAGCATTATTAAAATCTGATTCAATTATCGTTATTTTATCAAGTAAATCTTGTGGAATGGGCGTTTGATCAATGTTAACTTGAGGAATCAATCGTCTTAGCGAGCGCATTGCAGCTTCTTTTGTTAAAACTTCCAGATCTGCACCGACAAACCCATGTGTTAGTCTTGATAGCCGTTCTAGGTCGACATCCGGTCCAAGCGGCATCCCTTTTGTATGAATATTCAGTATATCCAATCTTCCTGCATCATCAGGGATACCTATTTCAATTTCTCTATCAAACCTACCAGGTCTTCTAAGGGCTGAGTCTATAGCATTTGGTCTATTTGATGCACCTATTACAATAATCTTACCTCTAGAATTTATCCCATCCATTAACGTCAAAAGCTGAGACACTATACGCCTTTCAACCTCGCCTGATACACCTTCGCGTTTTGGAGCGATAGAATCAAGTTCATCAATAAAAAGTATAGATGGAGACCTCTCTTGTGCCTGTTCAAAGGTATCCCGTAATCTTTTCTCACTTTCGCCATAAAACTTGCTCATTATTTCAGGGCCACTAATAGTAAAGAAGGAAGCATTAGTTTCGTTTGCAACGGCTTTTGCAAGCAATGTTTTCCCAGTGCCTGGTGGACCGTATAGCAAGACACCTTTTGGTGCATCAATTCCTAATTTTTCGAACAATTCTGGATGTCTGATTGGCAATTCAATCATTTCTCTGATTTTAAGAATCGAATCCTTAATTCCACCAATATCCTCATAATTAATTTTTTCAAGGGCGTAAGACCTACTTTTCTTATAAGAACCGATCGAGAATTTTGTAGTAGGCTTTACTAGCAAAGGATCGAAATTGGGATTCAAGAAATTTACCAAAAAAACGATCCTCTTCCCTACTAGATTAATTGGGACAATATCCGATCTCGAGATCACCCGTCCATCTAACAAAGCCGCTAGGGAATTCTTAAATCCCGAATATTCTAGCTCTTCGGATGGGATCAACTCAACTTCCTTAGCCACATTCACAATTCCAAATGGACTGACCATAATATGATCATCAATTCCACATTCCAGAATACCTCTGGTATAGCCGTCAACTCGAATTATCTTTCTGCCGTAATCAGAAGATAACCCTTCAGACAGTTTGACATATGTAGGACCTTTCTTTCCCCTTAATTTTAAAACGTCTCCCACCTTTAGTTGAAGTTCACCAACTATTTCGGGATCCACCAGGGCTAAGCCTTTGCCTACAAATTTAATGTCGGTTTCTGCTACTTTTAGATACACTTCACGAGTATTCTTCATACTAATTTACCTCATTCACAGAAAGACAGAATTTTTATCTTGATAAACAATCAAAATAACCACATTACAAACACATTACATTATGAAATAATTTATACATTATATAAATTATTTGAATATTTAGTAAAGTTTATTTTGTTCGAGAAATTTATATTACATACAATGTATGTCCGAGACATCTCGGTCCCACAAGCTGTAAAAGAGATCCTCTTATCAAATGACTTATACTTAAAATCAGTAAAATCCGGAATAGCTAATTATACTGCAATAGCCAACAAGATACAATCTGACGTAGAAGCAGTTACTGGAACACGAGTTAATATAGGAACAATTGTAGTGGCTATTAAGAGATTTGCAGACCTGATAAGTAAATCAGTAGATTTAGAAAACCAGAGGGTAGAGGATGAGACGAATGGAAATAGTAAAAGTTCATACGTAACTCATGCGAACAAAGCACACATATCCTCTCAAGATGCAAGGATGAAACTGACCGGAAGTATAATCGATATTGACCTAGGTAGTCAAAATTCGTTTAAGAATATAAATGACTTGTTAGATGAATTTGCGCAAGAAACCCTGATGGATTACAATTTAATACGAACTACCGAAAAAATAAGGATAGTAACTGAAGATATGTTTAATTCAAGAAAAATAATTACATCCTTAACAGAAAAATGTAATGGTAAGATAACTGAAGGATTATCAAGAATTACAATATCACTATTTTCCGATAACATAGTAGGAATAAGACACCTGTTATTTAGTATATTTGATGTTTTGAATAATTATAAAATTACTCTAAATAACGTTTTTTTTGGGAGCAATGAAATCGTTTTGATATTAGAAAGGGACCAAGCAATACGTGCCTATGAATTACTGCAAAAAAAAATTTTTAGAAACTAAGATGTCAATAAATATTACATATATTTCAGCCATGATTAGATTCTCCTGATTCTTTATCTATATTCTTAAAGACAAATAAAGCCGACGACTACAAGGTAAAGGCATGTTAAAGGGTTTAAAGGTGAAAACAGGGACATGGGATTTGTCAGAACTCTTGAAGGATCCTATCAAGGATGAATTTAATAGATCACTGAGTCATATCAATGCTAAAGTAGCAAACTTTGAGGAAAAAAAATCAGTCTTAGGAAAAGATATTTCTACAAATGACTTTATGAATTTAATCAAAAATTCTGAAGATATTGCAGAATCTTTAAGTTATGTTACTGGCTATGCTCATTTGAAGTATGCTGAAGATACATCTTCAAACGATATAGGTGCATTAGTTACAAAGGTAAATATTTTTTCTTCAGAAGTATCAAACAAACTTCTCTTTTTTGATTTATGGTTCAAGAAAGTGTTAGATGAACAAAATGCAGATCGTCTGATAAAGGATTCTCCAGATGTTTACAAAGATTATTTACATCATGAGCGTTCCATGTCAAAATATACCCTTAATGAATCAGAAGAGAAGATAATAAACGTACTCGATGTTACTGGGATTAGTGCCTTAATCAAGATTTATGATAGGATGACAAATGGATTTGAGTTTGAATATATAGAAGAAAGAGGAAATAGAAAGATAAGAAAAACTATTACTAACAAGGAAAAGTTGGTTTCTTTGGTGAGAAGCTCTAGACCTTCTGAAAGAGTTGCCGCCTATAAATCTTTGTTGTCAACCTACAAGAAAAATAGCGGAGTCTTAGGTGAGATTTACATCAATCGGATTCTAAACTGGAACAATGAATACATCTTACTTCGAGGGTTTCCCTCACCAATTTCTGTAAGAAACCTAGCCAACAATATTAGC
>DATEOO010000075.1:0-3485 GCA_035274085.1 Candidatus Nitrosocosmicus sp. | reverse complement strand
AGAATCAGATGTAAATCAAGAAAAAATAGCATCCGTAAGTCATGGGTTTGTTGGTGCAGATTTGGAATATCTCTGTAAGGAAGCTGCGATGAAATGTCTCAGACGACTGTTACCTGAACTTAACTTGGAGGATGAGAAAATAAATCCTGAAGTATTGAATAAGTTGATTGTTACCATGTCTGACTTTGAAAACGCACTTAAAGAAGTCATGCCCTCTGCCATGAGGGAAGTTTATCTGGAATCACCTGACGTTGAATGGAATGATATAGGTGGATTAGATGATGTTAAGCGAGAGCTACAGGAAGCAGTGGAATGGCCATTAAGGTATCCCGATCTTTATACAAAACTCGGTCACTCTAATCCCAAAGGAATTCTTATGCATGGTCCATCTGGTACCGGAAAAACTATGCTTGCCAAGGCAGTTGCTACAGAATCTGAAGCTAATTTCATCAGCGTAAAAGGACCAGAATTATTGTCAAAATGGGTTGGCGAATCTGAAAGAGGGATTAGAGAAATTTTCCGTCGTGCAAGACAAGCTGCACCATGTGTTGTTTTCTTTGATGAAATAGATTCGATCGCACCAGTAAGAGGACTAGGGGGTGACAGTATGGTAACTGAAAGGGTCGTTTCGCAACTATTAACCGAATTAGATGGAATTCAACAATTAACCGGTGTAGTTATAATAGCAGCAACTAACCGATCGGATATGATCGATCCTGCATTGTTGAGACCAGGTAGGTTTGACAAGATAGTATATGTGCCTTTACCTGACAAGGCTACAAGAAAGAAAATATTGGAGATTCATTCATCAGAAAAACCGATTTCTGATATCGTTGATTTCGATAGGATCGCCGAACTGACAGATGGGTTTAGCGGAGCTGATGTATCTGCTGTTGCAAATACGGCGATTTCACTTGTACTGCATGAGTATCTTCAAAAATATAGTAATCCTGAAGACGCTGCAAAACATGCATCGGAGGCGCATGTCACAATGAAACATTTCGAAGATGCTGTAAAGAAGATAAAAACTCAAAGAGATAGCAAGTCTGGTGAGAAAGTTACAGTACCATATTATAGGTAATTTTTTCTATTTTCCCCAATATTTTGATTTTCTTTGTTAGTCAAAAAAAGTCGTATTCTTATATTTTTTATTTATATTGCATAAAGATTATTATAAATTATTTAACATAATTACTAAAATGAAAATAATTTTTAAGGGCAATGTTTTTAAGTATAATTTCTTGAATAACTTTCACAAAAAGAATGGTTGAAAATGCACTACAGATTATTCAAAACAAAGTAACGTTATCTAAGATTAATCGTTTCTTTACAGACGAAGAAATTAGCCAGTTAGTTGAAAAATATGGAACCCCATTATATCTAGTAGACGAAGAGGCTCTGCATGATAAAGTTTCAGAACTTCATGGAGCCTATAAAAAATTCCATGGTCATGTAAAGATTGCCTATTCAATTAAAGCTAACTTTAATCCATCTATTCTTAGAGCATTCATGAAAGACAATATTACTTTTGATCTTACTTCTCTGGGTGAATTGTTTTTTATGAAGGAATTAAATATTAATCCTGAAAATATCGTCTACACAAGTGTAACAGAAGAACTAGATGAATATAAACAAGTCCTTTCTTATGGGATTAGGAGAATTGTGGTTAGTTCTTACTTTGGATTAGTTAATTTATCTCAAGCTGCTAACATTATTGGCATTGTTCCCAAAGTAATGGTACGTATAAATCCTGAAGTAGGTGTTAAAGCCGAGGTCCGTGCATCTTATAAAAATGGCAAATTTGGAGTCCCTTTAAACGGTGGGAAAGTTGATTCAGCTTATTTCATTGTTAAATCCATTTTTGACAATCCCTTGTTGGAGTTTGAAGGCTTTCATTTTCATCTGGGGTCTCAGATTACCGACTTTGTATGTTATGTAAATGCTCTAGACCGACTAAATTCATTGTTAAATAAACTAAAAAAAGAGATCCACAATTTTTCATTAAAAACACTGGATATTGGTGGCGGAACTCCTGTATTTTATAATGAACCAGTTCCTACCCCGAGTGAAATGTCATCTGTGTATATAGAAAAACTGAATAATCTAGTGTCCTCTCATGGTAAATTTACACTAATGATAGAGAGTGGTAGATACCTAGTTGCAGAATCGTCTATAATGGTTTCAAAAATTGTCAACACCAAAGAATACAATGATCATAAAATCGTTATTTTAGATACAGGATACCATCTTTTGTTAGATGCTGCTTTACTTAAACAAGAATATCCTCAGGAAGTGATATCAAACAAAAACAATAATAATCATCTATACTTTTCTAATTCTAACAAACAGTATACTGGTAAGAATATTCATCTTGTAGGAAGGTTGTGTGATACTTTGGACGTCTTTCCTACCTCGAAACTATCTGACCTATCATATACAAATGTTGGGAATTATGTTTTGTTTTATAATGTGGGAGCCTATTCTCTAGTGTTTAATATGCCCTTTCATTGTCAAACAAAGCCCCCGGTTCTGATGAAAACTTGTAAGGGCGATATAAAATTAATAAGAAAAGGTACCTCTTATAAGGATCTTTATGAAGAAGAAGGCGGCTTAATATCCTAGCATTCTTTGTATGATTTAAATATCGCTTGGTGGTTTTGACTTTGGTAAATTATACTAGAGTACATATTTTTGTAAGTGGAAAGGTACAAGGTGTATATTTTCGTCAAAATACTTCACTAAAGGCACAGGAGTTAGGTATCGTTGGTTGGGTTAGAAATTTGTCAGATGGCCGAGTAGAATCTGTAATGGAGGGTTTGGAGGTCAATATTGATAAGATGATTAGTTGGTGTAAGTCAGGACCTAAAGATGCTCTAGTGACAGATGTTAAAATTATGAATGAGGAATATAAGAAGGAGTTTTTTACTTTTGATATCGTCAAAACACTTTAGATGAATGATGAATGCTCCTCCGGCAAGTAAACCTTTAATTTTAAATTCTAGAATATTTTAGAATATTGTTACTGTTTTGTTCTTCAAATACTGCCTTAACTTAGCCGTTACGGTCTTACTAATATGTTATTTTTCTCTAGGTATTTTTTAACCTCTTTTAGCTTTGCCTTATTAAAATGAAACAGAGATGCTGCCAATGCTGCGTCCACTTCCGTTTTTTTATACACTTTTAGTATATCATCAACCGATCCGCATCCTCCTGAGGCTATAACAGGAATGTTTATTTTATCACAAATAGAATTAATTAATTCAATATCATATCCATTTTCTGTTCCGTCTGTATCTATGCTTGTCAAAAGTATTTCTCCTGCTCCCATTTTTTCAACTTTTTTAGCCCATTCGATCGCATCAATACCTGTAGATTTTTTCCCACCAAAAATCTTGATTTCAAACCAATATTTTTTCCCATCCTTGGAAAAAAAATATTTTCCACCTTGATCATAGTTTCTTTTTACATCCAAAGCGACTACTATA
>DATEOO010000074.1:0-11587 GCA_035274085.1 Candidatus Nitrosocosmicus sp. | reverse complement strand
AGTTCTCTTTTTTTATGTATGTTCACTACCATTCAAATCACTACTTTTGATTTTTCTTTGCGGTTGAAGCTTTTGATGAATCTTTCTTTGCGGTTGAAGCTTTTGATGAATCTTTCTTTGCGGTTGAAGCTTTTGATGAATCTTTCTTTGCGGTTGAAGCTTTTGATGAGTCGGATTCCGATTTTTTGCCGTTAATTACTTTGATACCCATTGACTCTGCCTTTAAGATAATCTCGAGTCTTTTTTTGGTTCCAACAGTATGGCCTATGCGAGCGGCATCCTTAGTTTTATCCAGCAACATTAAATCCTTAACGTTGTGAACCAAATTGTCAACGTAACCAGAAGGATGTAATCCGCGTGATATTTTTGGCCCACGGTAACCAATCTTTACCAATGGAGGTACTCCTGAGACTTGCTTTCTCATCTTATTGTCAATTCCCTTGGGCTTCCTCCAAGTCTCAGCTAACCTTTTATATCTCCAGCTTTCTTGTCTCTTAAATTTGGGACGATTCTCTGAAATCTTTTTACGTTGTTCAAGGAGATCAGTATTGATTACCATAATATCGTTTTATTTCACTGAGAATAAATAAATATGTTTCCGATTAATATTACGTATTCCAATAGTAATTGCATTACTGAGGGTTTAAAAAATTAAATAGGAATAGGCCAATTCAATTGCCAAATAAGGACAGAGAAAAGAAAAGGAAAAGGATAAAAGGTTTCGTATACACAATTGTTTAATGAACAAATACGAATTACCTGCTCTTCCATATGGTTATGATGCATTAGAACCGCATATAGATGCAAAAACTATGGAAATTCATCATACAAAACATCATCAAACATATACCAACAATCTTAATGCAGCTCTTGAAAAATGTCCTCAAGAGGTACAGAATAAGGATATAACAGAAATACTTAGTGACTTGAACAGCGTACCCAATGATTTAAGATCAGCAATAAACTTTAACGGTGGTGGATTTGATAATCATCGAATTTTCTGGAACAATTTAAAACCGAATGGTGGAGGGGATCCACAAGGCTCCATTGCAGAGGCAATAAATAATTCATTTGGAAGTTTTTCAGCCTTTAAGGAAAAATTTACTACAAGTACGGTAGGTATTCAAGGAAGCGGATGGGGATGGCTAGTTTTTGACCCAAAGGGCAACAAGGTAGACTACAAATCTATGCCAAATCAAACTAGTCCCAGGACAGAAAATCTCATACCATTGTTAGGATGTGATGTTTGGGAACATGCTTATTACCTCAAGTATCAGAATAAAAGACCTGATTACGTCAATGCTTGGTGGAATCTTATAAACTGGGAAGATGTTAACAATAGGTATGCAAAATCAAAATAATACATATTTTTTATAACCCAAAAATAGTATTCTTTAGTTAACAACATCGATTTTTCCTAATCCTTCTCTAATTGTTGTGTTAACGTTCATTGTATAGTTATAAATAATCTCAGAATATTTGATTAGAGTTGGCATAATGTCGTCTAGGTTCGCACTCAAGTAAAAACCAGGACAATCGCCTGTAAGCTGAAATGATGCATGTACGGATACTCGGTTCTTTTCATTTTGACTCCATGAAAAAAAAGGATATAACCAGCAAACCCCAGGCCTATTTGGATGGAGTTGACATGCTCCACCTTCTTTTAGGAATCTGCAACTAATAGGGTGACCATTTTCAGCCTCACTTTCTGACTGCTTCCTCTTCAAATTGAGCATGGTTAAAGTGGTTATTATCTGAGAATTTGAATCGGAAGTGGATTTATTATCCCACGTTGCTACGTAAGTTTCATTCCGTAGAAAAGATGGCTGCGAATCATATCCCAAATGTTTTGAAATGCTGGTAATATCTCTCGATGTTAATGGCAACCGTCCTTGCTTATCACAGCAGTTATGACAATCAGGCCATAGACAATCCCATAATAAAAAAAGAGATGATTCAGATAAAAAAGGGATATGATATGTAATTTTGTTTATCCTAATTGTATAATCCTGAATGTCGATGCGTTTTCCAAGATGTATATCTTTAACAATTGGATCTATAGTCCATTTTTTTGACAGCTCATCTAGTGCGGAAGAAACATCATCAACTTTTTCTTCTTCCCCGTTGGAAAAGGCCATGTATGTAGAATTATAAAACCGGATGTTTAAATGTGACTATGATATCAAATCCAACAATAAAGATCAGAATACAGAGAAAATGACATTAGAGAATTACAAACAAAAGGAAAGGAAAAAGGGGAAACACGCCTCCTCAACTGAAAACCGCCGGTTGGTATGGGAGTTTGTAATTTGGCCTCTTATATTGGAAGTTAACAGAAATTATTTTACTCTACAAGAATATCACGTTAAGAGAGATTGCGTTTGTGAAAATAAAGAAATTTTACCCTCCAAAGTTGCAGGCGGGTTTGTGTCACTATTGGTTAAAGGAATCTTAGTGCGAGAAAAGAACATTTATTCAATCCATTATAAATTGATCCCTTACATGAGAAAAAAAGTTCATCTAGATTATGGAACGGTAATTAGAGAGATAAACACTAAGAAATAAACAGCATTATTCTATGGTTGGCAAACACTCCATTGGACAGAGATAAAATAAAATAATGGAAACAAATATCACAAAGTGTAGCTCGTGAAGCCCGGTCGAACCATAAAAAATGGTGCCGAATCTAGCGGTCAAACTCCAAGAGGACTAAGGATCTCAGGCTCTGGATCTGAAAGAGAAGAAACCTGGGGACAGCAGTTCGAATCTGCTCCGGGCTACCTTTAGATTTATGTAGAAAACATTTAGATGAAATTACAAAATAAATTATCCTAGTTCAAATGTGGACCCGCCTTAATAATTTCTGCAGAAATGGGTTCAAATTTCTTGAAATTATTGATAAACAATTTAGCGAGTCTTTTGGCAGAAAAGTCATATTGATTTTTGTCGTGCCAAGTATTTCGAGGATTTAATATAGAGGCAGGAATGTCATAGCATGATGTGGGATAATCGAGGTTAAACGTTTCGTGTGTTTCATAAGGGATGTCCTCTAGTGTACCTTTTAGTGTTGCAGAAACCATCTTGCGGGTATATTTTAGATCTATTCGTTTACCTATTCCGTAAGGACCGCCCGACCAGCCGGTATTGATTAAATAAACTTTTGAATTATATTTGGTTATCTTCTCTCCTAGTAACCGTGCGTATTCTGCTGCTTTTAATGGCATGAAAGGGGCTCCAAAACATTGAGAAAATGTTTCTTTTGGTTCGGTGATTCCTCGTTCGGTCCCTGCTAATTTACTAGTATATCCAGACATAAAGTGATACATAGCACCCTCTTTTGATAATTTAGATATAGGAGGAAGGACCCCAAAGGCATCAGCAGTAAGAAAAATAATTACTGAAGGATGACCGCATGTACTCGGGATAACGGCCCCAGGTATATAATTTAAAGGATAGACAACACGAGTATTTTCTGTCAAACTACCATCTGTAAAATCGGGTTCCCTTGAATAAGGATCAACAACAACATTCTCCATTACTGAACCAAACTTTATTGCATTCCATATTTGTGGCTCCTTGTCTTTGTTTAGATCGATACACTTGGCATAACAACCTCCTTCAAAATTAAATACACCATTATCTGACCAGCCATGTTCATCGTCTCCTACTAATCTTCGATTTTCATCGGCAGAAAGAGTTGTTTTTCCGGTTCCTGATAAACCAAAAAATAGTGCGGACCTATCATCTTTACCCAAATTTGCTGAACAATGCATAGGAAATATACCCTTTTTAGGTAAAAGAAAATTCATAACTGAGAACATGGATTTCTTTATTTCACCGGCGTACGAAGTTGATCCCATAAGGATCAAATTTCGCTTGAAACTAATAATAATGAAAGTTTCAGATTTTGTTCCTTCTAACTCTGGAATAGAGGAAAAATCGTTAATTGATAACAAAGTAAATTCAGGCTTAAATTGAGATAATTCTTCTTGTGATGCATTTATGAAAATTTGATTTGCGAATAGACTATGCCATGCTCTGTCTGTAACGACTCTTATAGATAGCCTAGAAGGGATTTCAGCTCCAACAAATCCATCAAAAGTATATAGTTTCTCCTCTAAATTATTGTCATGAACATATTTTTTCATTCGATCAAATATTTTTTCAAAGTTTTCTTCAGAAATAGGATGATTAACTTTACCCCAATCTACCGAATTGGCAGTAATTTCATCCTTTACAATATATTTATCCTCAGGTGAACGGCCAGTAAATTTTCCGGTCTTTACCGATAATGAACCGGTAGATGATATCTTACCCTCATCGTTTAGAATAGCTGATTCAACTAATAGGGGAACTGTTAAATTTCTTCGCCCCTCATTAATTGTAAAGTCCATCTTCTAATTCTGCTTCATAATACCAATAGTTATAATCTTTGGGGTAGATTGTTATTAAAGATATGGACAATAAATTATAAAAAATTTTTTTGTTATAAAAATTTTGATAATTTATTTTATTACATTGTTATGAAAATTAAAAAAATAATATCATCCAAATTAAATGAAATTATTTCAAATTGTGATTAATAAATTAACCTTTCTTAATAAAAATCAGTTAAATCTATGTTAAAAAAATACTTTAAAATTTCGACATAGCTCCTCACAGGAGGCGGAATTTCATTTTCACACGCTATTTCTAGATCTCTCGCATTGAACCATATTATCAAGCTTTGTAGGATATTCAAGAATCTGTGATGACTTGCGTCAACTGTTCCAAATGATTTAATGTATCTGTCAGCCAAATTCCACGAAGCCGTAAAGTCAATACAATCGCTTTTGTAGACTGCTCTAAGTTGATCCTTAATATCAACTCCAATTTTAAATGGTTTTTTACACACTAATATGGGAAAATCAATTTTATCCGGTAAAAAAAGACCTGGCGCAGACCAAATAGAAATAATTCTGGCACCATTCACTAACTCTGATTCAAATTTTTTGGCTAATAATTTATTTATTTTTTCATCTGTAAACCAGGAAAAAATCACGGTAGCCTCGGATAAAGAACATCTAGAAACGTTTTCATTAAGAGCATAAATGTTTTTGATGATTTTGGTTTTTGATTTGATTTCATCAATAACTGTAGAGTTAATATCTATACCTACAGCCTTTTTAACTTTGAATTCTTTGATGGCAATCTGTAATGTTGAAGGATTGTTACCTATACCGAGATGATAAAAAATATCATTTTTATTCAAATTTGAAATTGAAAACATCTTCCTAATAAAATCATCAGGAATAACAATACTATCCCCGGTTAATATTGAGCTAGGCAGTGTCGAAATAAACTCACTAATTTTCACTTTTATTTACCTTTTTTTGCTACTGTTATCCTATTTCTAACATCATATCTCGACAAATACATTATCACCCTCTATCAGCACCTTGTATGACTGTTGGTTTTTTAGTTTCTGGGGAAACCAAATAAGACCACCAGTTTGCACGTCCCATTTAGCACCATGCCATGGACATGTAAGTTCTTTGCCCTCTAATACCCCTTCGTGCAATTCGGCTCCCGCATGAGAGCATATATTATTTATTGCATAGTATTCGCCCTTAACATTAGCTATTACGATTTCTTTACCCGCAGCAGTAATATTTTTTAATTTACCTTCCGGGATGTTTACGGTCTTATCCACCAAAAATTTTGTCATACGCAATTATTTCAAAATTTAGAATATTTTAAAGTATTTGATACTATATTACTTAAGAATCCTTCCTATTCTCTGCTGATGTATCTTTCAAAATCTTGATCAATAAGGCTTTTTGGACATGTAAACGATTTTCGGCTTCACTCCAAACGGCAGAATGGGGACCATCAATGATCTGAGAAGTAACCTCTTTTCCCCTCTTTGCGGGCAAACAATGCATAAAGATGAAATCTTTTTTAGCAAATTTGGTCAAGGTATCATTAACCTGATATTTAGGAAAAAAGATTTTCTCTCGGCTATCAAATTCGTTTTCCTTTCCGATTGAAATATGCGTATCGGTAACGATTACATCCGAATCAATGACTGCTTCAACAGGGTCCGATGTTATCAATAATACAGATTTATTTTTTTTAGATGATGATCTTGCTTTTTCCACTACCCAATCTGGTGGCTCAAACCCTATAGGAGTAGAAACACGAATATTTATTGCTAATTTTGAACATCCTAGGAGTAAGTCATTACAAACATTATTGCCATCCCCGATAAATGCCAGATTTATCCCGCTCAATTTTTTTTTATATTCAAGGATAGTTAGTAAATCTGCCAAAATTTGACAGGGATGAAATAAATCTGACAAGCCATTTATTACTGGGATGGTAGAATGCTCTGATAATTGTTCGATATCCTTATGATCATAAACTCTGGCCATCAACATATCAACATATAATGAAATGGTCCTAGCTGTATCTTGTACCGATTCACCGCGAGATAACTGTAAATCATTAAAAGATAGATTTATTGCGTGTCCACCTAAATGAAGCATTGCTGTTTCAAAACTAATTCGAGTTCTAGTCGAGGGTTTTTGAAAAATCATTCCCAGGATTTTTCCATTTAGGTAATTATGATTAGAACCTTCTGTTTTAAACTGGTTTTTCAAGGATGATGCATGTTCCAGTATGGCTAAAATTTGATCAGACCTCAAGTCATCAAGACTCAGGATATCTTCTTTCAATATTAATTTTGAAAAAAAATCTTTAATTTAATGTTTTCAAATAGCTCTATTTCTTTTTCTTAAACCATCCGAATCGGCTCTTTTTTTCACCTTGTTCCTTCTTTTCTTTCTCTTCATTCATTTTCTCTCCATTCGCTTGCATAGAATCAGAAATTTTTTCGGTTTCCCTCGATGAATTTTCACTAATGTAAGATTCTTGTTGATCAATAGGAGTATTGAAAGAAGACGACGAATCTATTTCCAAATCATTATTCTTTGATTCATTAGATAGACTAGGTAACACCTCAGTAGAACTATCAGCTGTAAGCGCTTTTGAATCTGCACTATCTTCTGAGACAATGTCCTGATTAACGACTCTGTTACTTTCTTCTAAAACATCATTTTTTATATGATCAGGTGTCTCCTTATCTGCTTTATCCTCTTCAATATTAGGGACCACATTGTTCTCATGGGCCAATAATGTTTGAGTACTATGGTAAGAATCAAGGAGTGATTCATTGTTGAAAATACTCTCAACAAATTGTTCTCTATTGAATTTGATGATATCGTCGTATCCTTGGCCAACACCTAGATAAATGATCGGTTTGGAGGTAATGTAGGATATCGATATGGCTGATCCGCCTTTAGCATCAGCATCAGTCTTCGTCAGGATTGCACCATCAAATTCTGTATAAGAAAAAAACTCTCGGGCTTGATTAATAGTGTCATTACCCGATAACGAGTCACCAACGAATAGTTTGATATCAGGCTTTATGACCTTTACAATTTTTCCAATTTCATCCATTAGATTCTTTGCAGTTTGCATCCTTCCCGCAGTATCAATTAATACAACGTCAATGTAGTGTTTGTTTGCGTACTCTAGCGCATCCCTGGAAACAGCAGATGGATCGGCGCCATACCTTTGAGATATCACTTTTATAGATAGTTTTTCTGCATGCGAAGAAATTTGCTCTATGGCTCCAGCCCGGTGAGTATCAGCGGCAGCAATCACTACTGAAAATCCAGATTTTTTTAGTAAATTAGCTACCTTGGCGACAGTGGTAGTTTTTCCTGTCCCATTTATTCCTAAAAATACAATTTTAAACGGTCCACCTTTACGTTGCTTCTTCGTATTAATCGCAGAAATCAAATCAACTGATCCTGCCTTGGCTAGAATCTTTGAAAAATTATCTTTTAACGTAGATGCAATAATTTGTTCAGTCGTTTCATGCTTTTGCAATTTCATACCCACCAAATTGTCTTTTATTTGTTGGGATAAATCATCTATAACTTCCTGAGAAACATCACTTTCCAAAAGGGCAATATTTAGATCAAAAAGGCTTTCATCCAAATCTTTTTCAGATAGTTCTCTCTGGCTGATGCTCTTAGCAGCACTAGAGAATGCTCGCTTTAGTTTATCAAACATTCAGGCATCCCAAATACATAACCTAAAAAATTGTTTCGCGGTATTGACAGTCGCTAGTGTGAGTGTGAGTGTGTCGCTTCATCTTGGTTTCGCATCTGTCCTACATAGGAATTTACGGTATTCTGTATTTCCATCATGCGTTGCGATATCTGTTGTTTTTGAGTTGATAATTGTTTTGTAGCCAATTCAAATTCCTTTATGCGTTGCTCTATGAAATTGACAGCATCATCCTTCCTTTTTTCAACTACTACACCAGCACCTATGTTTACCAGAACTTTTTCAATTGGATGAATAAGACTTTTAACATAAACACCTATTCCTAAGGGTACCAAAGAAATTGTTTCGGATTCTGAAGACAAAGATCTTAATGCCTCAAAGGAGTTGTGAGACTCTTCATATAATCGATGTAATACAGACTCCTTGGCTATTACATCGTTATAGTAAGCTTCAAGCAACTTTGATTCCTGTACTAAATCATTTACAGTTTGTTCCATATCAACACCTCTTCTATTACCGCCATCCATTGTCATAATATTGCTGTTTTACATCTGACTTTATTATAACTTTGGCATTATTCAACTTGGAGCCGTTTCTAGCGCTTTATCGATCATCACCCTTAAAATGATTTGAATAAGATTCATAAAATCCAAATAGTTCAAACGATGAGACACAAATATGAACCTGATTTTTTCGGATTGAACTTTTACTGTTCAAGTATTCCATCTTTGATTATCTCTAAAGCAAAAATCAAAGAATCGTCGATTCAAAATTGCTGGAATTAGCTAAAACTTTTACCAATTTGGTCCTTCTTGTAGTAAATTACGACTAGACTCTGAGGCATCAAAAGCTTCTGCACCTTATGTCTAAACTCAAATAAGTAAAGTGGAATATCTGATAACAATCTCACAAGATTTTCTGGCTTTTGATTTGGAGGCAAAAAGATTGGATAAATTGTGACATGTTTGTTGAATGTAACCTGAAGATTAAGTACAATTAAGACCATTAAAAATATATTAAATATTGTAAAAATTACAAACCAAGAGTGTATCAAGTTTTTATTAATGGTTATGGCATTATTGGAAGCCGATTGGCAACTGCCATAACAAAGGATAAATCTATAAATCTCATAGGTATAGCAAAATATTCTGTCGATGAGAAAACACAGGAAGCGATAAACAATGGTTACAAGGTTTTTGTTCCTCGTAAATTGATGAAGGATTTTCAAAACAAGAAATACGATATTTCAGGCAGTATCGAAGATGCAATAAACCAATCAGATTTGGTTATCGATGCTTCCTCAGAAGGTAATGGAATTAAAAATAAGAGAAAATATTATCATCCTTTTAAGAAGAAGGCAATTTTTCAAGGGGGCGAGGATAGACATGGCAGAAATTCCGTAGCAAACATTATCCATAATTCAAGAGTAAATTATGAAAACACATTGGACAAAGATTTCGTAATCCAAGGTAGCTGTAATGTTACTGGAATGGGTAAAATCATCCAGCCATTGATTGAAAAATACGCCAAATCAATTAAAAGGTTTGATGTGGTATTAGTGAGAAGATGGGCTGATCTAGAAGATAAGAAAGAGGTAAGGGATTCGATTGAGTGGGATAAAAATCCACATCATCAGGATGATTTAAAAGATTTCATACCCTCTGCCAACTTGTATGTCGATGCATTAAAGGTGCCCTCTAGAATGATGCATCTCCATCAAATGACAATTAGGTTTGTCGGGAGGCCGCCATCCAAGGATGAAATCCTAGATACTTTTAAAAATGAATTTGGAGTTGCTATTTTGAAAAATGCAAAGGGCACAGGAGATATAAGAAAGAAGGCGGCGGAGCTCAAATTCGATCATGGAGATACATCCATGGTCCATATACATAGCGAGTTAATAAAAATCCAAGAGGATACGTTGAAGATATCGTATTCAGATGATCAAACCGGTATGGTAATTCCTGAAAACTATATGTTAATACAATCAATGTTGTTGAAACGACGCCGAACAGACGCAATAAGACAAACTGACAAGATATTTGGCATGAAAAAGAAAAAGAAATTATTGGAATCAGAATTTCAGAACTAAGCCATCCAGATACTAATTTCCCATATGGTAACAAAAATCAAAAAATTGGTTCGAAAAAGGTTATAAATTAAATTAAATATAGTTAGAGAGACAAAGAAAAGTAGAGTTTTTAATTCCGGTCTCAGTATCTACTTTTTTATTCCGAAAATTCTATCAAAATATTCTGACGATTCTGCAAGAGACGGATTTGATAAGGTGTTTTCTCCTTCTGGTACTTTAGCTAATTTTCTTGCCAATTTTTTCTTGTATTCTAGCTGCATCTGTCTAGCTATTTGGATACGTTGAGCTTGTGGCGATCCTGCACCATGCATGGATTCAGTCAGGTATCCGACAGCATTTCTACCAAGTGTCATATTCTCTATTAACCGAAGTATCCGAACCCTGTCTTCTGTTGATACGCCTTTTCGTCCTTTCAAGTATTTTTCAAGTAATGGACCAGTAATGGGCCCTCTAAAGTCGCTTTCAGAGGGCATAGTGACCATAAGACCCCCAGCAATGTCTTGAGCTAGTCGGCCAATTTCGTATGGAAATCGGGTAACATTGTGCTTACACACATTAGCAAGCATATCATCATTAATGAAATTCCCAGACTGAGTTCTGTATGCTTGGTGTGAAGAAGCTATACCAGCTGCAAAAATTGTTTCATTTAGATGAGTCATCTCAATTAACTTGTCTTTAATGTGGGAAGCGTTTGAAACGCCATTATATTCAGCGATTGCTGCAGAAGCACCGATTAATACATCTCCTAATCCGGTTTTACAAACATAACTTCGCCTATGATAGCAAGTAAATCTTTCAACCAACATCGAAGCAAACTCTACCTCCCCTTCCATAAAGATCAATTCGTTTGGAATAAACACGTTATCAAATATTATCAGCGCCTCTTGTCCGGAAAATTGAGAATTGCCTGCATCCAAGTCGCCCTCTTCCATACTTCTGGTGTCGCACGATTGTCTTCCATAGATATAGGTAATACCCTCTGCATCTACTGGAATGGCACCAACGATTGCGTAGTCCTTGTCTTCGGGCCTCATACGCATGGTCGGCATCACTATTAACCAATGTGAATTGATACAACCTGTCTGATGAGCTTTAGCTCCTTTGATATAAACACCCTTTTCGTCTCTTTTTATAACATGAACAAACATATCCGGGTCTTCTTGTTGAGAGGGTGACAAACTCCTATCCCCTTTTGCATCCGTCATTGTTCCTCCTATCACATGGTTTTCATATTGGATTTTTTTGATAAATTCAACTAGTCTTGCATGATAAGGTGTTTGATATTTTTTATCAATTTCAAATGTTGTAGAATATAACGAGTTTAATGCATCCATTCCTACACAGCGTTGAAAGCAAGTTCCCGTTTGTTGCCCGAGT
>DATEOO010000073.1:0-3822 GCA_035274085.1 Candidatus Nitrosocosmicus sp. | reverse complement strand
GAATTGAAACAGGTAGAAGGCTACAATGCCTTTTTCATAATCCCAGCAATTTCAGGTGACGCTCTTACGCAACTTTTTTCGACTCATCCACCAATCAAAAAAAGAGTTCAGAAATTGTTAGATATGGAGTCATCCATGCTTAGATAATTATACTCATTTGACTTTGTTGTTAGTCATAAGCACTAGAGCCAACATTATAATAATCAAGGAACGCTTGATATCTCCTGTCGGCTTGTTTTCCAGCGAATATATGCGTTTATCAGGATTAGTGATATCGATATTACAAATAAGGATGGCGAATTGTTCTTTCAAATTCGGTACACTATAATTCTACTTTTCCGAATTTGTTTGCTACGTTCTTATACATGTCAACTTCCTGCTTTGACAATGGTCTTATTTTTTTCATGGCATCATCGAAATGCTTCATATTTATTTTTAAATCCCTTGCTTGCTTCTCTGCCTCCTTGGAATCTGGATATTTAGTTATATGTTCTCTTAATGCCAACATGACTGCTGCAGATGATAACGAAGCGATATCAGCCCCTGTATATCCATCAGTTTTATCAGCTAAATCTTCAATATTGACATCTTCAGCCAACGGCTTCTTTTTTGTATGAATCTTAATAATTTGAAGTCTGGATTCCCGATCAGGTGGAGGTACATACAGAATTCTATCAAATCTGCCTGGCCTCAATAATGCTGGGTCTATTATATCGGGTCTATTCGTGGCTCCAATTACTACAACATTCGTTAGTATTTCAAGGCCGTCCATCTCGGTCAGAAATTGACTGATTACTCTCTCTGTTACATGTGAATCTCCATGATCTCCACCCCTAGTCGGAGCTATGGCATCCAGTTCATCAAAGAAAATTATACATGGAGCAGCTTGTCTAGCTTTCCTGAATACCTCTCTTACTCCTTTTTCTGATTCTCCTACCCACTTGCTAAGTAGTTCTGGCCCCTTAATACTTATGAAATTAGCTTCACTTTCGTTTGCTGCAGCTTTTGCCATTAATGTTTTACCAGTGCCTGGTGGACCGTATAATAAAATCCCTTTAGGAGGGGTGGCATCTGCATAGGTAAAAACTCCCAAATATTTTAATGGCCATTCAACAGCTTCCTGAAGCTCCTGTTTTATGGTGGAAAGACCACCTATATCTTCCCATTTTATATCAGGTACTTCTACAAACACTTCTCTCATGGCTGAGGGTTCTGTTTCCTTAATTACATCCATAAAATCCTGCATTCTAACTATGATCTTTCTTAAAGTATCAAGCGGTATGCTTTCGCTAGATAGATTCATATCGGGTAGAACCCTTCTAAGGGCGCGCATTGCTGCCTCCTTAGCAAGTGCCTGCAAATCCGCTCCAACATAACCATGAGAGATATCAGCTAGTCTTTGTAAATCAACGTCCTTATCTAATGGCATTCCCCTTGTGTGTATTTGCAATACCTCCAACCGCCCATCTCTGTTTGGAACTCCTATTTCAATTTCCCTATCAAACCTGCCTGGTCTTCTTAATGCAGGATCAATGGCATCTACTCTATTTGTAGCAGCTATTACGACTACTTTGCCTCTTGATTTCATTCCATCCATTAAAGATAAGAGTTGAGCCACAATCCTCCTTTCGACTTCACCGCTAACTTCCTCTCGTTTTGGAGCTATTGAGTCGATTTCGTCGATAAATATTATAGAAGGTGCATTCTTTTCAGCTTCCTGAAATACATTGCGGAGTCTTTCTTCAGATTCACCGTGGTACTTACTCATTATTTCTGGTCCTCCAATTGTAAAGAAATTGGAATTTGTTTCGTTTGCTACGGCCTTTGCCAATAGTGTTTTCCCTGTTCCCGGTGGACCGTGTAATAGCACTCCCTTTGGCGCTTCTACACCTAGCCTCTTAAACAATTCTGGATGTCTCAGAGGCAGCTCTATCATCTCTCTAACCCTTGCTACCGCGTCTCCCAATCCGCCTATATCCTCATATGTGATTGATGCAGTCGTACCTTCTTGGGTGATCTGAACCGCCTTTGAAGATTCTTCCGAAACTACTATATCGGTCGTATCATTAATTATGACTGGACCTGATGGGTGTGTAGAGATCACAACCAGATCTATTCTTCTACCCATTACACTAATAGGGACTGTATCGCCTTTAGTCATCAAAGTTCCATTTAGATATTCTGCGAGGTATTCCTCTGCACCCATTATTCGCAGAGGTTCAGTAGGAGCAAATGTTATATCTTTTGCTATTTTTGATTCTACAACTTTGATTTCAACTAAGTCATTGATACCAACATCAAGTCTATTTCGGATGAAACCGTCCATACGGATCAACCCTTTGCCTCTGTCACTCTCCTTGGCTGGCCAACTTAAAACAGTAGTCTTCCTACCAATTGATGATAGTTCTAGCGCATCACCGCTAACAACATTTAACGCTTCGGCAATATCGGGATCTATGCGGGCTATTTTTCGTCCAACATCTCTTTGTTCTGCTTCAGCTACCTTTAGAGTAGCAGTATTAGTTGACTTATTTGTATCGTCAGCTTTAGAAGCCATGGTTTTGTAAAAACAAAGTGCGATTTAAAGGTAATTTTAGCACATATGAATGTCTTATCATCAATCTTAGATATCCGGTATTCTGTACATTAATGAATAGGCATGCTGCCACGTGTTCCAGTCATAAAGGGCTACTTATTTTGACAGAAAAGTATGATTCTGACATGTAGGTTGATCTCAACCCCTCAATGTTTTTTCTTTGAGGTTTTTAGATTAATGTTATCTGCAAAGGAGATCTTTATCAAACGTCTATATCTTTTTACCTCGTTTAGGGGACATTCTAATACATAATTCCCCTTTCACATTTGCGATCTTTAGCTAGTTAGAATCTATAAAATGCCAGTATTCTTACAAGTTGAAAGAGGTAATTTACAGCCTCTAGGATTAGATTGTCATATCTACTCTACTTCTTTTAATTATCTTAGGAACTTATTTATAAAGACTTGAATTATATTACTTAATTGCCTTCGAATTTAGAATCAAACATCATTACTTTGCATCATTTCAAAGAATCTCCTACAAGACTTTTTTTATATCGATCTATGATTTATTCTACCTTTAACAATTTCTAAAAAATAAACATATGCAAAAAATTTTGATATCGGCTGATGATCCGATAAGGACCAAATTAGAAGAAAAATTAAGACGGCGGTTTGATGTTGAAACTGCTCCAACTCCTTTAAATGGCATATGTGAAATCAAATTGCACCTCCGGAGAAACTGGATTACACTCTGTAGATTCTCACCAACTGAAAACTTCAGAGATATAATTACAATGTTTAATGTAAATTATGATTTAAAATCTCGAGCAACAACATCATTGTCGTAGAAACAAAGAATAATGTTGATATTGTTCCCTATTTTCTTCTATTATCTATTCGTTTGTCTTACTTATGCGATAAAATCTTAATATTTTGTTAATAATTAAAATAAAAGGGACTTTACAAAACTATAACTGCCTAACTTGAGACTCTATAATAACGTGTTTTAAATAACGCAGAAAAGTATGTTTACACCTACCTCTATATATCCTCATCATCGATCCTAATGATTTTACAATATTTACAATAGTATTCATTCTTTTTTATCATATCCATTTTTCTATTGCAGCGGTTACATCTTGACATTTGTTCTCTTATAATACGACGTTGAATTCTCTTTAAAACAAAGGGGATGACAAAATCTATCATTATGTGACCTACGAGGCGTGATAACAATCCCCTTCGATGTCTGCCAGAGTTTCCGTATTTTGCCATAGTTCGGTT
>DATEOO010000072.1:0-5179 GCA_035274085.1 Candidatus Nitrosocosmicus sp. | reverse complement strand
AATGTCAAAACAAAAAGAGATGATGAAAAAATAATCACACTTTCACTCTTAATCATCAAAGGGTATTTGATTAACACATATAAAATATTTTTCTGTACAAATCCCCATTTAGAAATCATAACTATTTAAAATATGCAATTAAATAAAATAAGAAGAGTTGATAAGTAAGAATGAAAATTAGGAATGGGAGCATGAGATATAAATTTGTCAAATAAGGAAAATAGTTTTAATACTGATATAACCGATGAAGATGAGCTAGACGAGATAAAAAAAATTGCAGAAATGTTGAATCCAGATGAAAAAGTATTGGTAGTTGCTAGACAATCAAGATTTAAACCTGGCGGATCTCAACTTTCACCCAATGTAGTTTACGCAACTGATAGAAGAATTATTTTAAGGGATCCAAGTATGCTTGGATTAAAACAAGACATAATTGATATCCCCTACAATGTTATTACAAACGCCAAAATAGAAAAAGGCGTGCTTTCTGCATCAGTAATCTTTAATGCTCCAGGTTTGTTTAATCCAAATATTCCAGGTAGGATGCCATGGATAAAAAGGTTGGAAACAGATGAACATGGAGAAAATGGCGTTATAGATGCCATTCCCAAAAAAAAGGCTGAAGATTTGATAGAGGTGATCCGTAACGGTATCACCCAAATGAGATCTCCTGCCTACTCTCCTGCTGGCAATAGTAATATAAGCCAAGCACCTCAGCACCACGGTCACATATCACATGCTGATGAAATTAAAAAGCTTGCGGAATTGAAGGATAAAGGTGCAATTTCAGAAGAAGAATTCAAAAGATTAAAGGAAAAGATCATAGGAAAGGAGTAGAGGAGAGCAGATTCAGACCACTAGATTAGCAATAATAATAACATAACAATGACAGTGAAAATTAATTAGAAAAACATCAGAAAGTAAAACTAAAAACTTTGTCGTTGTTCTCTTAGTGTCGCTCAGAAAGAGGAGATAATAGAAAAAGGCAGATAAAAAAACCACTATGAAAATCATTTTTTAATTATAATAAACGTAAATCAATATGCTGAGTAGAACATTTGAGATACAGTTTTACGATTGTACCAATGACCTTTTAAGCCGCGTTTGAATATAATCTGTAAGTTGCTTAAAAGGGACAAAGATCTTAAAGAAATTTTTGCAAATTTTTTAAGCAACAAGACCAGTTTATTTTTATTTTTATCAATAGTGGTTGCAAGTGTAGTCATATATCCATTTGTTATACCCCACCTTTATCACCCCTCTATGATCTATCACATTCTGATTCACGTTATCAGTTTTGATGTGGCCCTTTTTTTAACTACAATATCTCTTATTTCCTTTAAGAGGACAATAAGTAAGAAAATACTTTTGACAGGTCTCAGTTTTGGATTCTTGCTAGTTATAGAGTCCCTGTATTTGTTACAGTCAAGTAGACTTTTGGGAACATTCTACATACCTTTAATAGAGGTAGAATTTCAACATGTATTGTTATTATTGATGTTGGTACTATTTGCTGCAGGTGTATTGAGGATAGAAAGAAAATGAATCCAGGCGCTCTCTTTAATGAAAACGAAATTGAATCTAATCGTAATAACAGGAGTACAATACTTAAAATTATCAACTCCTTTCCAGGGATTAGATATAGAGATATTCTAAGAATAACCAATCTTAATAATGGCACCCTCTCCCATCATTTAGCAAGTCTTGAAAAAAGATCAATAATAAAAATTGGTCGAACAGAGAATAGTAATATAACCAGATACTTCCCGGCGTCTACTCCTTCTGATGAGACTCTTATACTAAATTATATGAAAATAAAGACCACTAAAAGTATAATCATGATGCTAAATGATACTGACAATGATGTATCTTTTAGTGAAATTGTAAATCACATCAATAAAGCACCGTCTACTACCTCATGGAATCTTAAAAGACTGGTTGATTCAAATGTAGTTGGGAGAAAAAGAGGTAAAGACGTTTCATTATATTATCTTCTCAATAAAGGATTGGTTAAGAAACTAGTCAGTCAGAACAACAAAACTTTACTTGATAGAAGCATTGATAACTATATTTCAATTATAGACGAGTTATAAACATCATTACTTTTTTTTTAAACCCCTATAATAGATCAAAAGACCTTGTAAAACGCGATCGAATAATAATAATAGCCCCCAATCGGCAATTAAAAATTGTGGACTTACTAGTTATATGAAAACAGAAAAAAGAAAAAAGTAATATCTTTGTTATGTGTTGTTTTATACTTATCAATATGAATCACTTTGCTGAAAACCCGGATAAGGCTTTGGAAATTAGAGATAATTTAGAATATCTTTTTGAAATGCAAAAGTCCTTGATAACTCAAGATTATAATAATACAAAAATTAAAAGTAATGAAGAGATTCCTCAAGATACAACCCCTGAAAATAAAATGAAGAAATTGTACGAAATGAAAGAACCATTTTTGGGTTACAGGATATTTATGATTTCATCTGCTTTAGTGCACGAAGCCATAGAGCTTCAGAGGGAAACAAATTGGAAATGGTGGAAGAAAGATAAGGCCATAGAAAATGAAAAACTTCAAGACGAAATTATAGACTTGTGGCATTTTTTAATACAATTGTCAATTGAGGCCGGATTTGAACCACAAACATTGATATCAAAATATATTGAAAAAAACAAAGAGAATACTGGGAGACAGTTAAGGGGTTACTAAGAACAATAACTACTCTTTTCTCTTCCATTCTCATCACATTATCCGCCTCACCATTTGCGTCCTCTCCCTCATCCCTAACTCAATGTAACTCAAGCCAAGAGTATCAATCTTTTCAGGGTATCACTACACTTTATCCTAAAATTTCTATTTCGTCATATTGGTCCTTAACTGCCAATACACAGAAATCTTCCTCAAATATTAATAGCCAATCACTTGTACCATTAACAGGTAATTTTCTCACCAATGCTCTCCCGTCTCTTAGCGTGGTCCGAATAAAAACATGAGATGGCAGCTCTGCTTCTTTGTTTTTGATTCTTATAAGATCACTTTGCAATTTGATGCCTCTAGTTCCTGGCTGGATGTTTAGTTTTCTAACATTGCCGTCCCTATCTTGTATTTTTGATGTAACATAACTTTGGCCGATATCAAAATCTAGACTAAATGATAATTTGATAATGCATGAGTTACTTTGAGGGATTTCATTTTGCAAAAGTTCAGATTCTTTATCAAAATAGAGGGCATCTTTCAATAATCTATGATACTATCTATTATTAAATAAAACTTTAAATAATTTAATAGGAACTGAAGGTATTTATTTTATAGTAGAGTCAGTTGCCATGGATCATAAATTCTCTTTCTCTGTGTGTCTGTATGTAGTCTTCAATGTTAAATGTTATGAAGCACCATAATTGTCCATATTCTTCTCTTTTATCATAGCAATTGCTATTACCAATCTTAATATGACATAAAGTAATAATATATATTGTATATAGGGCATGCAATATTCCAATATACCAGGTCAAGACATCGTTATAAAGAATGTAACTTTTCAAGATATTCCCAAAATAATTGAATTGCAAAAGGAATCATTTCCATCCATGTTAGAAGAAGGCAGTGTTTGGGGAAAAAGACATCTGCAAAGTCACGTGGAAATATTTCCGGAAGGTCAATTCTGTGTTGAATTTGAGAACAAGATTATAGGTTCATCAAGTAGTTTAATAATAAAGTTATCACCCGAATACCCAGTTCATACGTTTAGTCAGGTGACAGGCAATAGTCTATTTACCACCCATAACCCTAAAGGCGATTCTTTATATGGTGCAGATATTTCTGTGCATCCAGATTATCGCCGTTTGGGAATTGCAACTTTATTATACAAGGCAAGAAAGGATCTAGTCATAAAATATAATCTAAGGCGGATCATTGCAGGTGGCAGGTTAATAAACTACTGCAATTATGCCAAAAAGTTCTCCCCTGAAAAATATGTTCAAAGCGTTATAGAGGGACAGATTTCTGATCAGGTTTTGACCTTTCAATTGAGAAATGATTTTAAATTCATAAAAATACTTCCAAATTATATCAAAGATTCTAGGTCTCTAAATTATGCAACATTTATTGAATGGTTAAACCCTTATTATAAAAAGTGAATCAAACCATCATAGATTGCCATGTACATATCAATGCATACGAGAGTTTGAAAAATTTAACCCTTGAAGAAAGAATTGAATCACTTGCAAACACAATGCACTCAAACAATGTAGATCAGGCCATAATTATTTCCTCTTATATGATTAATGATGAAAGACCCTCCACTGGAGAAATATTATCTTCCATTAAAAGACATGAAAAAATAAAGGTAGTAGCTGGATACTCAATTAGCAATCATGATGAAAACAGTATTAAAGAATATGAGGAATATCTTAAGAATGGTAAGATAAAGGGTTTGAAGATTTATCCCGGATATGAACATTACTACCCGTATGACCCAAAGTATCAGAAAATAATTGATTTATGTATAGAGTATGATGTTCCTCTAATGATACATACTGGAGATACTTATACACCAAAGGGCAAAGTTAGGTTTGCTCATCCATTAAATGTTGATGATGTTGCCGTTGATAACCCAGAATTAAAGATCATAATATGTCACCTGGGAAATCCTTGGTTTTTAGACTGTCAAGAAATAATCTATAAAAACAAAAATGTTTATGCAGATATATCAGGATTGGTTTTGGGGGACTTTAGTGAATTCTATGAGAAATATCTAGTAGGCAAGATTACGGATTTTCTTAACTATGCTGGGGAACCTAAATATCTGCTATATGGGACCGATTGGCCCATATCAAGTATGAAGTCCTATTTGAAATTTGTATCAAAATTAGATCTTAACCAACAAGAACGTGATTTGATAATGTTCAAAAATTCGCAAAGGTTATTTAAGCTTTAGAACATTTTCATTTTTTTAATATCATCTTTTTTTTTTAATTTTTAGTTTTTGTAAAACTGCAAGAAAAAACATAAATAGGCGTATATTGTCACTGCGACTGTCTTTTAACTTTAGATAATACTCTAATCTTTACGTTGTAAATTGGATCCCCATTTTGTAAATAATTGTCTGACTTTGTAACTCCAGCAATAGTATTCTTCAACCTTACTTTGGTATTGTCGTCTAACAAGTAATCATTC
>DATEOO010000071.1:0-2218 GCA_035274085.1 Candidatus Nitrosocosmicus sp. | reverse complement strand
GCTTTAATCTTTCTAACAATTACAGTGTCTCCTATAGCTACACCGGCATTATTTCTAACCAGACCATCAACTCGAATTATACCCTTACCTTCGTCTGAAGGATAAAGAGGCAAACATTTTGCAACGGTTCTACGTTTACCTCTAATTTCTACGACATCACCTGTAGATGCGCTCAAAGCATCCATAGAATCATAATCAATTCTAGCAACACCACGGCCTACATCTCGGGTATAAGCTTCAAGCACCTTTAAAGAAAGAGTATTACTCTGAGACATGATTACTACCTAATATTTAATAACATACTACTTATACACTTTTGTAAAACAAACCCTAGAATTACAGATATTTTATTAGCCAGGATATAAAATAGCATAAAAGCGAGACTGGGTGCAGGACTACAAAATATAATGATTTGATGAAGTCATTGATATCGGATAAGTTAGGTTAGGATAGCCTGATATCGCAATCTATTGCTTTACCAGACCAACAATAGGTATGTTTACAAACTCTTTGAATAAGGGCGTTTGACTGTCAAAATTAACAAATAATACGCTATTGTCTATAATCGATATCGACACACCTACAGCCTTAAAGTTATTTGTCTCATCAGAAATAGTCGCATTATTTGACTTTATTTCCTGAATAACATCTATTTTGCCTGAATATGTCACGTCTTCATTCTGTTGCTGGACAGAATTCCCTATAAAATTTGATAGAGAATATGATGTAGTATTGCCTAAGTTGTTGTTATTAGCTAAGTTGTTGTTGTTGTTATTAGCTAAGTTGTTACTGATGCCGCCGTCATTATTATTAACCTGTGCAGTATTATTTCCAGAGTCAATCGATGAAGCCAAGTTATAATAAACAGGTTCTTTTATAAAGCTAGCATTAAAGTCCTTTGAGCCATTTTCCTTATTTGTTAAAGACCAATTACCGAACATAGTGTTCATAATAACACCAGTATCTTGATTATATTCTGATCCAGCGATTGTCCCATTTAGATTGGCCTTGCCTGCTCCGGAGTTAATATTGTTTGCAGATGAAGTGGTGGTCGTGGTAGTTTTGTCATCGCATGTATTTTTTGTTGTGCTCGTTGTTTTACCATTCTCGTTTGTTTGAGACTGAATTGAGATATTGTTGTTACAATTATTGTTATTGTTATTATTGTTATTATTACTAGATTCAATAGTTGATTGTAGGTTCTTTTGGAACTGTTGAATTGATTGATCTAGGGAAGATGCATTTGCGGGACCAATGTTAAAAGCAAGAGAGGCTGAAGCCATTAAGATAGGAAGTATAAGAAAAATTAACTTATATTTATTTACGTGGAGGTCAAAATTACTATTATTTAGTAATATATTAAAGCTATAGATTTTTTTACTAGACATTAATAATCCAAATTTCATATATGCAAAATATGATTTATGCTTTACTGAATAAAAGATAGGGATTTATATTAGTTTATTTTCTTATATAAAATAATTATAAATGATTTTAATGGTATTTGAGACCTCTAGGCTTTTCCTATCATTCAAGAATGAATGATCGTTTTATGAAGAAATTATCACCAGATATTGATAAACTCGCAGGAATTGAATATTATACAACAGAGTTTGATGGAATTGGCGGAACCATAAAAAAGAATACTGAGGATTTTCATGTACAAGAGATAATAAGCAATATTTTCTTAAAACAAATTTCCCCTGAACAGACTACAAGCAATATTTTCCCAGTTTATGAGATAAGAAAAAAGGGAATGGATTCAAGTCATGCGATTCTAACTTTAAGAAAAAAAACCGGCCTTGATCTTAAAATAGTGGGCATAAAAGACGCAAAAGCCACCACAATTCAATATGCTAGCAGTAGCCGTAGCAACCCAAGAAAGGTCATAGAAAATATTGATCTTGGAAAAATAAAGTTGAAGCTGGTTGGCTTTTCCAAAAAACCAATTGAAAAGGACAATTTGGTTGGAAACACTTTTGAGATAAGAATTGTTGAACCAAAAAGGGACAAATTAAATAATATTTCAAAATTTTTGAGCGATATTGATAACTTGGGAAACTATTACGGTTTACAAAGGTTTGGAAGTGAGAGGTTGGTAACTCATCTAGTTGGAAAAGCCATTCTTGAAAGAAGATTTGACAGGGCAACAGAGATCTTATTGACTTTTACCACAAAATATGATTCAAAATTTAGTCGTGAAATTAGGGAAAAATTA
>DATEOO010000070.1:0-2594 GCA_035274085.1 Candidatus Nitrosocosmicus sp. | reverse complement strand
GATAGAAAAAAATTAGTCGAGCGAGTTCAACGACAAATACATAACTTACTCGGGAAAGCTGGGGAAAGAGGACTAGAAGTTTCATATATAAATGAGGTAATAGGTATCGATCATGAGATTATTAGAAAGGCAATTGAAAATCTGACCAAAATGAAGCGAACTGTATGGGTGAACAAGAATACAATTGCGTTAATCGAATCTCTTAAGTTCCTATCTGGAAGTAAATACTCTGTATCTATTGAAAGAATTGTAATGGGTAAAGCGATTGTAATTGTTAATGAAAAATGGTATGCTTCTTTGGAACCACAGGATTACTTTGGTCCTAGGGCAATATTAAAAAAAGGCAATACTTTTAATATTATCGGCGAATTGTATCGACGTGCAGGAGCACTTCATTTGATTGTAAAAAAAATAGTCTAGATATGATATGTTACAAATTTCAGTTTATTGCTTTGCCTCTAGTGATCATACCATCCTGAAATAATTTGGTAAAGTGAGGTGATAAGATAATTCTTAGATACTTTGCTAATGTGTTCGATCCATATTATATTCCTGTAAAAAAGAATTAATCTTTAACCATACATCAATCGATGACTTGAAACGTTCCCGTCGTCAGGTCCTCCTGCTCCTGCACCTGCAGAACGCTGTTCCTGCTCAGCTTTGATAATTTGTTCTAATTGTTTCTTCAATTTTTGCCCTTGTTCCCTCAATTGACTTGTCTCAATCTTTAGTTTATTGTCTTTAATAAAATTATTAAATGATTCAATCAATAAAGAGGCACCTTCAGGATCAGGGATTCCGCTCGAAGATGGAATAAGGATTGCCGCGCATGGAATTTGATTAGATAAACAAGCAGACAACAATCCGCCTGCTATACCCCCTATAAAGGTAGTATACTTTTTCGTTGAATCTTCAATCGCTTTTCTATTAAAATTACTTTGCGGGTTTGAACTATTGTCCAGGGCAACTTCGGGCCTACTTCCATCGTCTTTTTTTACTTCATTATTTGTAATGTTGATTTCTTTATTTGTGCTCTGTTCCATATTCTCGCTTGCCAGAATTACTGTTTTTCTATCAGAATCAGGTATGCCTTGAACAGGAATTCCATCTAAAACCATCACTTCTTCTATCGAATTTTTCATCGCCCAATCCATTACCGCATCTAGAACAAAATGTATGCCATCCATCATAATAGGCGCTTCGCATACTAAAACACAAACATTTCCTTCCTTGTTTGCGTATAGTCTAAAGGGATGTCTTAACTTACCATCTATAAATATTACTCCGGGAGATATATAATGGGACTCTACAAATGCAATCTGATACATTTCTAGTTTGTCAATTATATAGCTTGTACTAATTGATCCGACTAGCCCAGGTCCCGGGAACCCAGCAATAAGGATTGTTCGGTCTTTTTTTAAGTTATTCAAGTCTGCTATAGTGATAATTTTTGTCGTAATCGGAGTTGTGGTTGGAGTTTCACTACTATCCGATAATGACGAAGACATAGAATTCATTAATTATCTATACCTCTCATATTTGATTATTAATTAATATAGTTATTAATGGTTACACGACAGAAACTTTGATCTATTCGCCTGTAAGTTGATCTATAATGGAAGATAATTTTGATTCTTCACTACTTATTTTAGTATCTTTGTTTTAATGTAAATATATCTTTTGTGATATAGATTTCGTGTCAAACTCTCCTGATATATAACGTCGTAACTGCATACATGTTGAAATGAGATTATCTAGATACCAACTTGTTTGATTGTATTTAAGAAATTAAATGCATTCAGTGACACATTTTTGTTATTCCCATATTTTTTCCTTGAAAGTCCATTTCTTATTAAATAAGAAATTGCTAACTGATGCTATGGTGACTCCTATCAACAGTGAAAAATTATATGGGATGCCTGATTCTCTGAGCATATAAATAGACAAGAACTGTATTAGGATACCTAATGAACTACATCCAACAAACATTCCGTATTGTCTTATCAATCGTGTCAAATTAGCATTTTTATCTTCAAAAGTCCAGAATTTATTTAATAAGAAATTTGTGGTTACTGATACGGCTATACCTACTGCCGTGGCTTGCAAATATCCAAAGCTTCCCAAGATGCCATTTGATAAAAGAATTGACACCAAATAATTCAAAACAAAGCCGCTAAATCCTACTGTATAGAACCTAGCCGCCTTTGAAATAAATCTAACCGATTTTCTCTTTTCTAATTGAGTATTTTGTTTCTTAGATTTTCTTCCATATCGATAGAGTTTCCAAACTGCCTTAATATACTCTAATATTATTGGAATGTTAAGTTTGCTTTGCCCGAATCTTCGATCCTTAAAAGTGTACGGTATTTCTTTAATCTTGACAGTGTTTTTTTTCTTTATTAAAATTTCTAACAATATCTTAAATCCATCTGTATTAAATTCCATCCCATGAAGTGTATGTTTTGGAAAGGCAAAAAACCCTGACATCGGATCATTAACATTTTTTAAACATAATCCGTGTCTAGCAATAAAATTTGCTCCTATACTAAGCAATAATCTTTTAAAGGGCATCCCATTGATAGCTCCCCCTGTAA
>DATEOO010000069.1:0-2014 GCA_035274085.1 Candidatus Nitrosocosmicus sp. | reverse complement strand
ATTATCAATATTTAAAAAATTTTTCCTCTGCTTAGACTAGGTCTAGATTAAGTATTCTAGTTTTGACTAGCCTTAAATGAATTAACGAATACTATTAAAGTTCCGACTAACTCAAAAAAAATAAATTATCCTTCATAAATGCTCTGCTCAAAACCTCTTGTTCCAAAGCTGACTTTTATCAATCATGTTTTGATGAGGTTAGATTTACGTTATACCAGCAATCAAAGAGATGCCATATAATTGAAATAATAAAGACCTAGATCTATTTAAATACAGAATTGATAAAAAATGAATAAATTATATCCACTTTTTTGTTATCATAAAGAATCAGTGATTTCTCTATAATTGATAGTTTGTTTTCACAGTCAAGTTGTGGAATCTGAATTGCTAAGGCGATTTGTTGATGTGATAGCAGGAGACTTAGCCTTTATAGGATTTGGTCAAAAAATTATAGTCACTATTTGACGCTTTATACATCAAATCAAGTAGATTCCATCGTCTTTTTGACCGCATTATTTTAAAGTTTGGAGAACATATGACAGCCATTCTGATTATGCATACTATAGAAGTGCGGATAATAATAGTATCGTTATATGAATTGTATAGAAACATATCTAGTATCATGAATTACAGATCGAAGGACTGAGTTCCATGCGACAAAAAAGTTGCATAGAATTTGATCTTGGGCTAGATCTCCTATATCTAATCAAACCGCCGATTATGTTAAAGCTGGAAAGGTTCCATTGATAACGTTGCAGACTGAGCACTTTTCATTACCAAGAGGGATAAATTTAAGGAGATATTTCAGATAAATTTAGACCACAGTTACTACAATATTTAGGTCTACTAAAATAGGCGTTACCACATCTTGAACACCTGGATAAGTTTCTAGACTCTTCAAGTAGAGTCAGACGCAGGCTTTTCAACATCGTGATCAGATTAACAAAATCCTCCTCAGTTAACTTTTCTATCCTGTCAATTTTGGTTTTAATGTCAGTCTTCGTTTCAGCACCAATTAGACTTAGATGTGGATCAGCCTTTGGCTTTAATCTTGACTCTAAACTCCGTAATCTTCGTTCTGAGATAATAGTTACTATCATTACTGCGGTACCAATTCCTGAGAGCATTACTAATATTCCTATTAGCCTTCCAACTAATGTAAGAGGGAAATATTCGCCATATCCCACAGTTGTAATTGTAACTATGGCCCACCAAAAGGCATCTCCTAAGTTTGTTATGTTTGCACCCGGATGATTATGTTCAGCTAGATACACTCCGATACCTCCAAAAATAATAATTAAAGTTGCTACGATAGCAGGTGCAACAACTGGATATGTCTCTAAGAGTCTATAAAGGCGATCACTTTTCATAAGTAACACTTTTCCAATGGTGGTTAAATATGTGCCGACGATTTGGCAAATTATCAAGGAGAAAATGTACTGGTTACCTATTCACCTCTTATATCGGCTGACATCCGGACCATTTTGAATTAGTTCATTTAATTGTCTATTTGATATGGCATAACAATGAATCACCGTTACCATTTCTCAAAAAAAGGTAATAGAATAATTTAGCTATAACATTAATATGATTATTTTTGTCAAGGGATATTTTCTAGATTAATATGGAAATATATTCGCAGATAAATAAATTGCTACGAAAATTTCTCCATTTTTATGTTTACTATATTTGGGTATCAACTGTAGATACACCCACTTGAAATCTAATAATATCAAGCTGAAATAATGGAGCGAGAAAATTATATGATATTAGTTATGTAAAGAAAATCAATTAGACTTCCAATAGTTAATTCCGAACCTGATATATGATTTGCATTTTTACCCAGAGGTTGTAAATAGTAAAAGAACCAAAGTCCTGAATAAATGATCAGAATTAATTCTCAAAAATTGGCTTTATCCTTCCTCCAATGGTCTTCTTGAATACTTGAACTTTAGTCCTAGCATACAAATGTTTAGTGAAACACCAATACTGTTCCCAATAATGATTACAAAGT
>DATEOO010000068.1:0-5542 GCA_035274085.1 Candidatus Nitrosocosmicus sp. | reverse complement strand
CTGCTACTGTTATATCACAGCTCAAAGTTCTAAAAAATCAATTAATGTTTGAATCCCGATGATATTTATATACGTATCAATGGACAATTCGGACACCCGGCATACTATAGTTTACAAAATTACAATTTCATAAAAAAATCAATAGCGTACGGCTTCGCCTTCTGGCTCGTAGTTACGTATCCCGCAATGTCACAAGACCATTCAGCGAAATTAACACTTTTTTTGACCATAATTTAACTACTGCGGATGATAATTTTTTTTATATTAAAGACTTATCGCTAAATTTAACATTTTTTAACAGTTGTAACTTTTCTTTTAGATTTTCGCCCTGCAGAGTCCGAATTCAAAATCACTATTATTAAAATAATATTACTCTGATTGATCAAAGTTTAGAAGATTTGAAATAGGTTGTAAAGTTAAGATTTGTTATTGCTGCTATAGGGATATACAAACAAATCTAACCATTGTTTGACCTGTTTGAGAGTACAATTCCTCATTCTATGCTTTCTTTATTTGTATAAATCAGATCTAAAGATTTTTCCAAACCCTCTTTTTATCATCAAATAAAAAGATCTGCATTTGGACATCACTATCTCCATTACCAGTGGGCATGTAGTATTTATTGTGTAGACTATGGTGATACAGCTCTACTTTGCCGTATTCATGTTTATTCCTTTCATACCGATCCTCTGAAATTGAGGATCGGGATATTTTTTTGAATAATTCTGTCAAGTTTTCGATCGCCACCTCAATTCTTTCAAGACCCTTAATAAATTCCGAGTCGATCTTATTTACTAACAAAAAAATAGTTCTCTTAAAAAATAATAACTCCACTTCCCTTTCAACGTCTGTTTCATCATCATTTTTGTCGCTCACTTTAACATCAGCTGTATCTTCGGATTCAAAATAATCTGCTATAGTTATTTTCAATTTCAGTCCTTTTCTTCCCCTTCTCTTCTTAATGTTCTTGATAACTCCTACCAAATCTGTCCATTTTTCGATTGTAATGGAATCGAAAAAGTCTGTATTTTTATTTTTTAAAAATTCGATTTCTAAAGTGCTTGCGTAGCCTACGTTTTGATTAATAGGATTTTCTAAAATATGGTAGTCTTTTAAAAGATTATTGATAGTCTCAATTTCACCAAGAGATAGGCCCCATTGGCTAACTATAATTTGATACAAGAGAAACAAACAATAATTAAAAATTTATTATATAAATAAAAAGGACTGGTCCATTTTATTTATTACCAGTGGTGTTTCTCATCAGGCATTAATCCTATCTGTTCTCTTTGGAAGTACTTCTCTAATTCCTGAGTCCATTTCTCTTTAGCAGATGCACCCCCGAGACCCTTCCTTCTCAACCAAAATGAAATTACACTCAGCAAGAATACTCCAAATAACATAGTTCCAAATATGTAAATCATTACATCATAGAACAATGGATCATATTGAGGCCCGATTTGTAAGCCAAAGTTTTGGAACATACTACTTGTTTGAGACAGTACGTTTAACAAGCTCATTATAATATGAGCCTGACAACTAAGATATATACATTTTGGTTACTTTATTTTGCAAAACAATATCGTTAGCGATTAATATTTATCAGCTTGTAATCAAACCTGACCTGACTAAATAAACGACTTGATAATTGTTAAAATATTTTTATACATCAGGAACATTTTATATTTTTATTTACTTATTTTTCCTATTTCAATTATATCGCCCATGTACTTTTTTAAGGCCTCCGGAACAAGGATTGTCCCCTTCCTAGTCTGATAATTTTCCAGTATAGCGACTAAGGTTCTCTGAATTGCTACAAGAGTACTATTTAATGTATGAACCAAGGATGTTTCATCGTTAGGATTGTTTCTATACCTTATCCTTAAACTTCTGGCTTGATAATCGGTGCAATTTGAACATGAGCATATCTCTCTATAAGAATTTTGAGCAGGAAACCAAGCCTCTATGTCGTATGTCTTTGCAGACACCTTTCCGAGGTCTCCCGAACACAAAATTATTGTTCTAAACGGAATCTCTAGAATTTCATAAAATTTTTCAGTAATTTGCAAGAGTCTTTCATGTTCTTTCCAAGACTCTTCGGGTTTGCAAAAGATGAATTGCTCTACTTTTTCAAACTGGTGAACCCTAAAAAGACCTTTCATATCTTTACCGTGTGCACCCGCCTCCTTTCTAAAGCAGGTACTAATCCCACCGTATCTGATGGGAAGATTTTTCCCATTTAGTATTTCATTCATGTGCATTGATGCTAAGGGATGTTCTGAGGTGCCTATCATATACAAGTCTTCATTTTCTATTTTGTAAATGGTTTCCTCAAAATCGCTCAATATAACTGCTCCTTCCATTGCATCTCTTCTAATCATGAAAGGAGGCTGCACTATTGTATATCCCTCTTTGATCAAATAATCTATTGCAAAGTTAGATAGTGCCATACTTAGTTTGACCATTTCATTCCTTAAGAAGTAAAAACGGGATCCTGAAATTTTTCCAGCTCGTTCTAAATCGATTAGGCCCAGTCCATTTGTAAGATCTATATGATTTTTCATTTGTAAAATCCCTGGAAGTTCCTTATTGAGAATGACTCCACTGTTTGATTTTTCATTTGATTCAATTGGGTTTTTTAATGCCTTAAACTTGCCATTGTACTCTCTTATTATTTTATTGTCGTTTTCATCTTTGCCTAAGGGCACAGTTTCGTGAAAGAAATTTGGTAAGCTACGGATGTATTTTGAGAATAATTCTTCATTTATTTTGGTTTCTTCTTCCAGTCTGCTTATCTCCCTACCAATCTTGCCCATTTCATGGATTTTCAAAGATACATCTTCTTTTTTCTTCTTCATTTCTGATATTTCCTTAGATAAGATGTTTTTCTGATGTTTTACATGTTGTAATTCAACTATCAAGTCGCGTCTTTGTTTATCTGCATTGAATAGTGAATCAAGTGGAAAATCCATATTTCTATGGGCTAGCATATCTTTTACTAATCCCTGATTTTCTTTTATTATCTTTGGATCAATCAATTTTGGTCACTTCTTTGATAATTGCAACATGCTCCATGATCTCTTCAATTGTGTTTATTAGTGTATTAATATTATTTTTCCTTCCATTTTTATCTCTGAATCCGACTTTCAACAAAAACTGTGTTCTGTTTGTCTGTACTTCCATTTCTAACCCCTCAGGAAATTCCTTATTATCAGGATCTAGAGACTTGAAAATGGTTTGTACTTCTTTTTCTTCTTTGCATTCTATCAATATTTTTGTATCAATACAAAATTCAGAATCCTTTTGCATCCAAGACTATTTTTTTAATATTCGATAAAAAGACTTCTAAATTAATCATGGGAACTATGATCTCTATCTTGTCAGCAATGTCTACTGTAACAGTTGTAATAGTCGGTAAACTGGATCCAGAATTATTACTATTCAATTTGCCATGAATTTCGGCAAGCTCATAAATCCTTTTTTTTATTTTAGCAAAGTCTACCTTTGCTAACTTTGGTTTTATCAGAGAATATTTGTATTCTTCTTCATTCTCTGTTGATAGGATTCTAAGACAAATCAATCTATCTGCAAACGAAACAGAATTTTCGAGGATTGAAGTGAAAAGATCTACATTTTTTTCATCTAGTATTCCCTCGGCATTAATGTAAATAGTTTCCTTGTCATCATAGAATCTCCATTTTTCATCAAAAATCTTATTACTTACACTTTTTATAAGATTGTCATAATCTAAAATTTGGTTCTTTATTTGTATTATCGCATCATCTCTGTCACCGAGGCAAATCGATAATCCGAGTCCAAAAGATTGATTTCTTACACATAAGTCTAGAGATTTAGAAAATGACCCAATATTTTTTAATATACTATCTGATTCCTCATTTGTTAGGATGTAGTTATATCCAAACAACATATCTCGATTTCTCTTCTTTATATCTTTGATATTGTCATCACTTTTGCTACTATGATGACCATTTTCTTCTATGTATTTTTCAATGGCATTGAATATTTTGTTAAAGTCTTCATCCTCAAGCTCTTTCCATGTTCTAATCCTTTTACTGTCCTTAATTTGAATGCCCGACTTTTCTAGCAACTTAAGTGAATTTTCTTTATTCCATGTAACCCCTTTGATAAAATGGGCTATATTGTTTTCCAAGGCATCTACAATTGGTGTATTTTCACTTGCTCCAAAGTTCAGTCCCTTTTTTATCTCGATTAAATTGAGGTCCAGTGCTGACTGTAATATTTCTTTGAGTTCTGTGTGATCAGCATTGTTAAAATCTATATTCTTTGAAAATGCAGCAACGATGGGTAAGAAGGAACTATGAATTATCTTTCTATCAAAGTTTTTGGCTATTAGATATGTCAAACTGGATGAAGTGTGCTTACTTTCCTTATGATTATCACTTTGCCATATCGATGGATTCACAAAGGTTCCGGTTTTATCTTTGTATATACTTTGATCTAAATCGCATAAATCTGAATTAACAAACAAGTAATAGCTTTCCTGAATAAGGCTGGATATAAGATCAAAGAATTTTGAATCAAAATCTACAAAAACATAAAATTCATGTTTCCCATTAACCATTTTCATCAGTTCTATTTTAAAGTCTTCAAATTTTAATGAATTAAGACATCTAATTGTCGTATTTCCCTTTGAATTATGTATGGAACTTAGTAAGATGGCACTGCCCACTAAGCCGTCTACTGTTGAATTAGAAAGAATAAAAATATCTTTTTGGTGTTCTATTTGATTTAATAATTTTTGACTTGCTGTATTTAATACATAATCACGATCAGTATATCGCATTCTCTACTCTAGTTTAGCAATTACCGATGCATATTTCCAAGATTTATTTACTTTACCTGTATTTTTATAATATCTGGATAATCTATGTATTTTAGATTCTATCAACTCCAAAGATCTCACATTTCTCTTATCACTATTGTGGACATTCAAGTGTTTTTGTAATCCCAATGCCTTGCGAACAAGTCTTTCTAGATCTTCAGGCATTGCTTTCTGGATATCATTTTCCTGCATAATTTGAGTAATAGTTTTTCCAATAATTGGTTTAACTAATGGGACAGCAAATTCATCTCTTAATCTCAAACCTATCTCACTAGCTGACATTCCATCATTTCCAAACTCTACAATTTTTTTTATGATTTCTTGGCTATCGATGGCCCAGGAGGGTGTTGTTTTAGAAGTTGGTCTGATTGAATGTGATTTTCCATGTGTGTGGGCATGAGTTCGCGCCATTTTTCTCTGTTTTAATATAAAAATTTACACATCTTAAATGTTATCATTATTCTTTAACATAAAAGTTATATAATTCCTATCTGAGTAATTTTTAATATGAACAAGGCATACTCAATGGTAGCGGCTTTTTCATTGGTAATGGGTTCTATACTATTATTACCAGTATTAAATATTGCATATGCTCAATATAGCGGCCAACCGGGTGCTGCAACTTTGGAAGAACAACTTAAACTGGCTACAGAGAAGATTAATAATGCTCAACAGGCA
>DATEOO010000067.1:0-8764 GCA_035274085.1 Candidatus Nitrosocosmicus sp. | reverse complement strand
GCGATTGGCTTAGGCATCATAGTTGCAATCATGCCCTGTTTCTTGGCTATATTTTTAACAATATATTTATAACTTTGGACAGAGTCTGCAGCATTAACTAAAGTATCAAACCTTATATCGATTTCACATTGTCCCGCTGTTGCTACTTCATGATGATGGGCATCGCAAATAATACCAAAATTGTTACTCAAAACATCAACGCATTCATTACGGTACTGCATTAATGTGTCACCTGGAGCACTTGGGAGGTATCCTTCTTTTAATCTGAGTGCATATCCTACACCTTCTGTTGACCACGGTGCTTCTTTTGATATAATACTATAACTTTGGGACCTATATGGCGTCATTGTATTTACTTCTAGTTTATCAAAAACAAAGAATTCTACTTCAGGTCCCCAAAATGAATTATGATAACCTTGATGTCTAACATAATCTTCTGCCTTTCTTGCAATACCTCGAGGATCTTTTTTAAATTGTTTTCTATCTTCTCCTCCTGATAATATATCACAAATTAGCCTAGCTGTTTTGTCTTCCTTTATCCATGGTATTATTGCGTAAGTAGAAGGATCTGGTCTTATTATCAAATCGGATTCGTGGATTTCAGTAAAACCTCTAATTGAAGAACCATCTAATTTTGGTAATCCATATTCAAAATCTTCTTTTTTGAACATATTGGATGCCATTGTAGTATGATGGAATCTACCAGTTAAACCTGTAAACTGTAAATCTAGAAATTTGATTTCTTCATCTTTTAATCTCTTCATTATGTGTTCTGCAGTAAAATTCAAAGATTCAATTTTTCCATCTATAACTTTATAAGGCAAATGAAATGTTCGATATAGTAAAATAAAAACCTCTAATTAAGCTTATCATGTTTACAAATTGTGTGATAGCTGGTGGATCATAGAAAGCCGACAAATCTAATAAAAATAGATGAGATTTTTAATATTTTGAAAGGAGAGATCCATCTTGATAGCGGTCCTCAACCTGTTCCTCACGACTTTTATCAAAATATTTCAAATCTTGTTGCTTTATTAAAAGAGCAAAATGAAAAAGAGAATCTAGAATTGCAAAAGGAAAACAATGGAGCTACAGAGAAAATTTCCAAAGAAATTAGTTCCAATTTAATAAACTTGGTTGTTAAATTAACAACTTTGATCTTCGTCTTAAGATGCAAAAAAATTTTCAATAGTTCAAAATCACAAAATATGTTTGAATATTCAAATCTTACAGATGAAGAAAAATACGTATTTTTCGGAAATAGAGAAAGAGAACAAAGAATTAACATAATATTAAAAATGCTACTTGAAGGAAAATCGAAAACTTTAGAAAAGATAGTATCTTCAATAAATCAGAATTTTGTGATCATAAGATTCTTAGATTCCATGGAGCAATTCGTAGGCGTTAATATGAATAAATATGGTCCCTATCAGAGAGATGATGTGGCAATTTTACCTTTTGAGAATGCTAGATCTATAATAGAAAACAAGAAGGCTGTTGAGATCCGTAAAGTCTATTAATTAGTAATTTCATGAATTAGTCTCGTTTTCAATAGATCTAATTTAATTTAATTAATCTCAGTCCATTTAGCCTTCCAGTACATTCCAGCCCAGTTTAGGGCACTTTTACTTTAATTTATTTTCTTCCGGGTTTTGTTTTATATAGTATTCTGATATCTTTTTTGAATAACATTTGCTACACAAGAATCCTGAAATATTCCACTGTGGCATTGCCTCGTACTTAAAATCACCAATTCTGTCATTGCATATACTACAGTTTATTTTTTCTCTTCCCTTCAGCATTCTCTCGTTGCAATAAAATTACAGAAACCAGAAATAAAAGTTATTCATTGGGATTCAAGATCTGAGATTTAATTTTCCATTAATGGTAGATAAATCTGAAATTACAGTCTTTCGTTAAATAAGATCATAAAAGAAATTAATAAGGGCGTTTTATACAATTTGTTGTCAATATGGCTGATAAGACTGACAGAAGATCTTTTATAATGCTTATGGGAATGGCCGTAATAGTCGGAATAATCGCTTATTATTTGTTTACTGCAGCAACTCCAAAAGCAGGTATAGTTGATTCTATTTACAGACAAGAACTTCCACCAGCGCCTGCGGCTACCGCTGCCGATGCAGCTGGAGGGTCATCATCAGAAGCTGTAGATGAATCTGCATTTGCCAATAAAGTTGAGGTGAAAATATTAAAAGGTTCGTCTACGCAAGGAAATCCATCCTATGAACCCGAACCTGCTAGTGCCACCAGCGATGCATTAGTGACATGGGTTAATGGTGATACTGTTCCACATACTGCTACTAGTGGAACAGGACCTGAAGATCCCGAAACCGGAAAACTTTTCGATACAAGTATTATAATGCCGGGTGCTAAAGCTAGCGTACCTGCAGAAAAAATGGGTCCAGGCGAACATGATTACCACTGTACTGTTCATCCGTTCATGAAAGGAAAAATAACGATAACCTAAATTTTTTTACAAAATTTATTTTCTTTATATCCTTTTTTTTAAAAATTATTATAAATTATTAAGCTTTGATAAATTAATTAACACAAATTTGTACTAAATATATAAATTTTATAATTATAACAGTGTTATTTTGACGAATATTTATATTATGTATTAATATATAAAATTTTATGTCATTCTTAACCATCAGAGACCTAAATGTCAATATTGAAGATAAAAAAATACTTAACGGTGTTAATTTGGATGTTGATAAAGGTGAAGTTCATGCCATTATGGGATTAAATGGCTCTGGAAAAAGTACATTAGCCAACGTTTTGTTGGGTCATCCGCGTTATTCTGTAACTTCAGGAGATATTTTAGTCAATAATGAGAGTATTATTAATTTAAAAACAGATGAAAGAGCAAGGAAGGGATTATTTTTAGGATTTCAATATCCAACTGAAGTATCAGGAGTAGGATATAGTCATTTCTTACGCAATGCCTATAATTTATTAAGTAAATCCCTGACAGCCGAACAAAAGGATCGAGAAGTTTTCATAACCGTAAAAGAATTCCATGAATATCTAAAGAGAAATCTTGATAATGTAGGTCTAGATCAAAGCTTTTTAAGTAGATATCTTAATGAAGGTTTTTCTGGAGGAGAAAAAAAGAGATCTGAAGTAATGCAAATGTTGGTCTTGAGACCAAACCTTGCAATTCTTGACGAACCTGATTCTGGATTGGATATAGACGCTGTAAAGTCTGTTGCTGAGGCTATCAATAAATTAATTGAAACAGGTGCAGGAGTAATTGTTATTACTCACTATGCAAGGATTTTGCGTTATTTGAATAAACTAGATAAGGTACATGTGATGTCAAAAGGCAAAATAATTAAAACAGCCGGAAAGGAGCTATCGGAGGAATTAGAGTCCAAAGGATATACATGGCTTGGACTGTCTGATGAATCAGTAGATGCTGTATAGAGATATCTAAAACAGGGTTTTGCAGGCCTTTTCACACTTTTGCATGTATTGTAACTGCTGACATTATTTATGAATAAAAGAAACATAAAGTTTTCAAATCTCTAGAATAGTTATCATTGTAATCATTCGTTTTTTTCCATTTACCTTAACGTAAGTTTATTATCCACTCTCGCTTGGTTATAACGTTGCAATTACGACGTATTAGGTCAGCTTGCAAGCAAAAGGGTAGACAAGATAATCGGTCATTTGAACTTTGAAAAAGGGGATCATATGAAAAAAAAGATAAGAATAATAAAAAACAATGATCTGATGGGTCATGGGACATTTTTTGAGCCACATTCTGTTGTTTTTGATCCTACAAATACATACTTGGAAAGTAAAAGAGACGATCAAGTTAGAGAAAAAATAACAGATAAGGCTAAAAAGAAAAAGGTAGCGAATAAAAAAGATACAGGTAATCGTGGTCTAAAATATGTGAACCCTTCCCAAAGAAATCACTCTTCGATTTACGAATAATTCATGAAGCATGATGGTATACTCCTATTATAGCGAGGATATTATTAAAAGCCAGATTTATTTGATCTATTTTCTAGGGGAATACAAGTAATCATATTAACATTCATTGTCAGGATAATATGCCGTCATTAAAAAAATTAAACATCAATTGAGCGGCCATGATCCTGTTTACTAAAAATGAATGGTTCTTTGCTTTGATGATTTGCATATCGCGGCCCTATCACTTAGGGTCGATAACCTGATTTCCTGTTAATCTGCAAATATATTTAACCGCTTCATAACATATTTTATCTTGCAACTTTTTAGCTTACCATAAAGAAGTCATCAATACATCCAGTTCTGTACTTGACATATTACTTTGCCTTGTTTCTTTCAATCAGGCTTATATCCACATAGCAGTGTTAATATCATTTTTTGATTCCAGAAATAGATTTGGATACTCGTTTCATATCAACAATCTGTTGATACGCTATAAATTCAATAATTTATCCTTGAATTAACATAGTCCAGCGAATGTATTAAACTATTTATTAATTTAAAATAGCATACAAATTATGCGAAACAAGAATAAAAGGCCTTTAGAAGATGATAATTTATCTGGTATTAAAAAAAATAAAATTGATAATTTAGATAATACTGGAAATAATGATAGTGTGAACACTTTAACAACTACTAAACCTACTCAAATATCGGGTATCGACACTGGCGAATCCGACAACAAAAATAACAATGAAAATTTCTTTACTTTTACATTTTATAAAGTCGATCCAAAGTGGCGTTGGCTTAATGAGATGGGCAAAGATGAAGCCTCACGTGAGTTTCATGAATTATTAAATGCGGCATGCAAGAGAATGAAAATTAGAACTTACTCTACCATCGGTTTAAGACACGATAGTGAATTTATGATTTGGACCATGTCGCCCTCATTAGAAAATATCCAGGTATTGGCTTCAAAAATTTATACTACTATACTGGGAAAATATATAGAACCTACATCCACGTATCTTTCTTTAACTAGAAAATCATTTTATTCAAATCAGGTCAAGCTTGGATTTGAAACTGAAGAGGAGCCATTGCAATATGCTGTAGTGTATCCATTTATCAAATCTCGGGAATGGTACCTTTTGCCCTTTGAGAAAAGAAAAGAAATGATGGAAGAACATATAAGGGTTGGAAGAAAATACCCTGAAATTCGACTTAATACAACATATTCATTTGGAATTGATGATCAGGATTTCATGTTGGCTTTTGAAACTGACAATCTTTCAAGATTCCAGAGCTTGATCATAGACCTACGTGAAACTCAAGTTAGTAAATACATCATTAAAGATACTCCTATGATTCCCTGTGTCCTAAAAAATATAGGTGATATAATTAAAAGCCTGGGTTAAAATCCACATTATTTGAAAAATCAGCAGTTAATAATATTTATTTATAATAACAATACAATTGTAAAGTGGTGTTTATATGATTTCTAATTCTTTTTTAGATAATGGTAATGGTTTTAATGATATAATAGATTTCAATTCTAGAACTGTCACATTGAAAAGGTTTGATCTTGATTCTAAAAGAACATATTCAACGATTTCTTCAGATGCTGCAACAGCAACAGCAACTCCTGTCAATAACACTCAAGAAAGTTTCAATGATGGATCAAAATCCGATGCAAATACTCTAGGGGCATTAAAAGAGTGGGCTATAGTTTGTAAAGCTCTAGAATCCGGAAATCAAATTTTATCGTTTAGAAAAGGAGGCATTATGGAGTTTCGAAACGGATTTGAACTAAAGTTCAGGAATTTTTTCTTATCCCCTACTTTCGAACATCAAGATAAAGAATCGATCCGTATGGACTATTATGCGGCCCTCGATGAATTAAACAGAAAGAATGGTTTGAATAATGCCGAAGCTCTGCATGATTCAAATAAAATAACTGAGATTACATCATTTGTTGAGATAACTCATTTTAGTGAAGTGCCCGATCTAACTACATTAAAAAAATTGGAGAATTTTCATATATGGACTGATGATTATCTCAAATCTCGGTTTGATTATAACCCAAAAAAACCACTTTATTTATTGTTGTTACGAACATACAAATTAAACAACCCAATAAGATTGATGAACAAACCTGAATGGGCGGGATGTAAGTCCTGGATTCAAATCAACTCACACGATCCAGACCTGATCACATATTTTGAGAATCATCTACCCGAAAAGCCATTTGAATATCTAAAGTCAATCAGTAAACCTTGTATAGATGACGATAATTTCAATAATCTATCTGAAAAAGTGAGGAGTATAATTAAATGAAATATCGTAACTTAGGAAATACCGGCATTAAGGTTAGTGAAATTGGATTTGGAACATGGACTTTGGGTTTAGACTGGTGGGGGAAAAAACTTGAGGAAGATGAATCTATAAAGATGCTAAAACATGCTTTTGATTTAGGAATTAATTTTTATGAAACTGCTGATATGTATGGAAGAGGCAAGAGCGAAAAGTTATTAGCAAAAGCCTTTAAAGATATGCGCAATGAGGTAATTTATTCCACTAAATGGGGTTATGATATGTATAATGAAAAGCAAATAGGACATGGCGAGATTCCCCAAAAGCACACTCCGGAATTCTTAGATTATGCTTTGTCAGAAAGTATGAAAAGATTGGAAACCAATTTTATTGATGTATATAGTTTGCATAATCCTAAGATGGATGCCATAGAAAATGATAAATTATTTCACAAACTAGATGAATTAGTAAGTTCTGGAAAAATTAAGAGCCATGGCGTTGCTTTAGGGCCTGCAATAGGATGGGAAAAAGAAGGACTGTACGCTATAGAAAACAGGAATATAGTTTGTTTACAAACTGTATATAATATATTAGAACAGGATCCTGGAAGGGTATTTTTTGATGCCGTAGATAAAAGAAATAATTCAGTAGGCATAATGGTTCGAGTACCCGATGCTTCGGGGGTTTTAACTGGCAAAGTAAATGAACATACAGTATTTGATAAGAATGACCACCGAAATAATAGAAAAAAAGAGTGGATTATACAAGCGATGAAAAAAATAGAAAAACTCAAACCCATTGCTAACTCTCATGGATGGGATATCACGGAAATTTCTATGAAGTATATTTTATCACAAAAACAAATCTCTGTTCTTTTACCAACTGTTACAAGTATTGAAGAAATAGATTTGTTTGCTCAAATTTCTGATGGTAATTATTTGAACAAAGATGAGAGAGTGCAAATTGAACAAATGTATGAAAAAAACTTTGATATGCCTAAATTATTGGCATAATCAATAATTTTTAATTAAAAAAGATACTACTCGAAATATTTTACTCTTTCTTTTTTAAATTCTCTAGAACTGAACAATATTCTGTATCTGTCAATTTTGATTATTGCAGATATTTCTTTTGCTATTTTTTCAGCTGCATCGATTGTTCTTGCATGAATCATGCTGAAAAGATTAAATTCCCAGTCCGGGTATATGGGGCGTCTATAACAATGACTTACCTGCGGAAAAGAGGCAATTTTTAATCCTATTTGATCTATTTTTTCCTCCGGCACATTCCATACTATCATTCCATTTGCCGTAAAGCCTGCTTGCCTATGCCTGAGAATTGCTGCAAATCTTCTCATGATGCCTATATTTTGATATTCCTTAACTTTGTTAAAGAGTTCTTCCAGGTTTATTCCCATATTATCCGTGATTGTTTTAAATGGTTCCTTAATTATCTTGATGTCTTGTTGCAATTGTCTAATGTATTCTTTATCCTCTTCTGATATTTTCTCTGCTTTTGCATCCATTTTTTTTACATCATCGGTGGGACTGGGTTTTTCAGGATCATCATTTACCATGTCCAATTTCACGCCTATTTTATACATTTTTAACGTTGGTAATACTCTATATTTTAAAACTCCATCTAGGGAGGCCATTTTGTCTAAATCTGTTTTCATATCTGCATCCGGCGATACAGCTAACGTAAACCAAACATTGTATTCATGATTTCTTTCGTAGTTGTGACTTACACCTGGATGTTTGTTTATTTCATTAGCTACATAATCTATCTTGTTCTTATCCACTGAAAATGCTACTAAAGCACTCTTGTATCCTAATTTACGAGTATCAAAAATTGCACTTATCTGTCTAATAATTCCAATATCTTTTAATCTTTGAGTTCTATTGAGAACTTCTTCTTCCTTTAATTGATATTTGTTTGCCATTTCTAAGAACGGTCTTTCAACCAAAGGAAAAGACCATTGAATATCATTAAGTATTTCTTTGTCTATGGCATCTAGTTCATTAAGCAGCATAAATGATATGCTATAAAGCATTTAACTAATTATTAAAATGTATCTTTAGAATTTCTCTGCAATTTGTTGTATACTTAGGTTTAAAAATGAGAGGTTTATTTTTAATAAACAATGGGGCTATCGTCTAGCTTGGCAGGATACCATCCAATTTTTGGGTATAAGCCCGGGGCGCTGGCGGTCGAGGGTTCGAATCCCTCTGGCCCCACATCAATATTGTCGCTTTAATAGGCACCGCTTTCTATAATATAGCGAATGTCAAGTATCACCAGTCCTATAAATTCTCTGATTGAAAACGACAATATCAACTATTTGTCTAATGCATACAAGATGTTTGTATTTTCAATCAGATCTGAAGTTACTAGGAAATACTATGAAAGAAGACTTAGACATTTCTTTAATCATATTAACTTTGATTTAGAAAATAGTAAGAATATGGAAGTAAGGTGCAATAATTTTTCTATCAAAGGAAAAAATGATTCT
>DATEOO010000066.1:0-7376 GCA_035274085.1 Candidatus Nitrosocosmicus sp. | reverse complement strand
TGGTGGAGCTGAATTACAGGCACCATTTGGACAATAATATTTTCTTTTTTTTAAATATCGGTGCCGTGAAATATAATGATCTTTAAAAATTCTAATAATTAGTAGGATAAAACATTATCTGATAACTTGTTCTATTTTTGTAATTTTTATCTTAATTTATAATCTAAAAATTAACATAAAATAACTTTGAAATATTCTGAGTATATATCAATTATTACTTTACTTTAAGGCGTCAAAATGTACGCGCATAGGAAAATTGACTGATTCATGAAAGTGAAGTTTCTTAAAACCTCTTTCATTAGATAAGAATTCTTCAATCTTGCCAGAATACTTTATTATATTTCCAGCCGATTCTGCTTTTATTATTTCTGTGACATTTAATGCAATTCCGTTTTCATAGTCAACTTCCCATAATTCATTTATAAACCCATCTAAAAGAACATATTCCACAGATTTCGAGGCAGCAGGTGTAGGAATATTACTTTCTTTTTCTGTGTTCAACCACTCTATTATTGTATCTGAAGTTATTATATTTATTGCTAAACATACAATCTATCTAACTGTCCAAAAACCTACCAGTTAATAGAATATCTGTTATTTTCGATCTTGATAATCGTAATAATTAAGTCAGTAGGTTCAAAAATCATACCATTAAATATTTTGTGTATTATTGTAAAGACTATTATATTATTATTCCAAAAATTTCCCATTCTCAGGTAGCCCAGAATTTTTGATTTTAATTGATAATGGTCAACATCGAAATATGTTCTTTTATTCAAATGATTTATTATCCTTCAATATATGAGCTGATGATTTTATTATTTACTCCCATTTGAAGATGGATGTAATCATAAAGCATGTAATTCGCAATCAAAGGTATAATTGTTTGCGAAATAAAGAGGAATATTTAGACAAATCTATGATCTATTTAAAACATGTTTCATATGACCTTTTATGTCAGGTAATCTGAATATAAACTGGTCAGATGTAATTAAAAAGGAAGCAAGAGGAATTAATGATTTTGATTTAGGGGAGGTGCAAGAAATTAGTGAAGATTATGTAATTTCAGAAAAGGGTATAGTTGACAAGACGAGCTTTATGATACCTAAAATGTTAGTTTCTAATTTTGATGGACATAATGTGCATTTTAATATATCTGAGCAGGACGCCTCTAAATATAAGCAATAGATACAAATCGTAAGAAATTACTAAACCTTAGGTGTATCATATCAAATCCCCACCTGACACGATTACCTTTCTTTTATTGGGGTCATACGATAAATGTTGAAGCCCCTATCTCAAATGTTATTTCCAATTGAAATGTTAGTCACAAATGATTAATAAGTATGCGATGCTATTAATGGATGATATATTCGCGGGATTATTTAGATGTGAACGGAGAGATAAATATTCTTAATCTTAACTATTTATTCCAAATCTAAGATTGGAATACGTATACAAAATATAAACATGAGGATTTATTAATGTATGTTGTACTTGATACATTGCTGAAGTGATAAAGATAATGATCATTGAAGACGAGCAGGACTTGTTAAATCTTTATAAGGATTTTCTGATAAATAAAGGATATCATATTTCTGTTACGAACACTACCGCTTCAAATGTTCTGGGTGATTATGAAGAGTTTAAACCCGATCTTGTTATTTTAGATTACAAACTTCCGGATGGAAAAAACGGACTAGAAGCTGCAAATGAGATTTTTGCAAAGTACCCATTTGCTTCCATTCTAATTATTTCTGCATATGATTCAGTTAAACAATCTTTTAACAGTGAGAAAAAATTCTTATCTAAGAACATTAAACTGTTGATTAAACCATTCAAGTTATCTAAGCTAAATGAAGTAACAATTGATTTAGTGAACAGACAATCAAATAAACAAATCAGAAAGTAATATTGCCATTACCGTTAATTAGATTGATCATAATATTAATTTAAATATTTCAAAATATCCCATTAGTACGAAACACCCGATTGCATAATTTCTACATCAATTGATCAGGTTTGCAATGCACGCGACACTGATGAGAGAAGAAACAATGACCATAACTAACGAGATAAACCGTGCTAAAATATAGGATGCTTTGATATCAGTCATTTAGATGAATTAAAAATGGGAAATGTATTATTATAACATAAATTTGAAAAGGAACGGGAAAGTGAATTGTGTTAATTGCCCTAACATCTTATGCTCAAGATGGTAAGAAAATGCTACTAAGTCCGATTATTGGCGAGTTTCACTGAGTATGATCCTTTTAAGATAGAAAAAGCGTAATCCTAGAAATAGAAAACAGAAAGCAAGGATAAGTCAAAGAAGAGAAGTTATTAAAAAAGTTAATGTTTTAATCCAAACGAATGGGGAGTCATAAAAAGTATCAGATTTCTAAAAAGTAGAATTTACTGAATAGTATCGACAAACCCAACCAAAAAAAGCTAATGGATTCGGTGGGTGAAAAATTGATAATCGACACCTGCTATACGCTAATGATCAGGTGACATGGCTTCTCATTTCATTTGTAAAATTGATTTTCTTACCCTCCACCACCATCTTTTCCACCACCCGAACTTTCTACTTCTAACTCTTCTAATTCTTCGTCTACTTCAGTTTTTGCTTTGGTTATAGGTTTAAGCATTTCTTTTTTTAATTTGTCACTATTCAGTGGTTTCTCATTTTTTTCATCATTATTGTCCATAGACACCTTAGTGCAAGAACAATTAAATAAACTTTCAAATTATTGATAAATGTGTTCCTTAGAAACAATAATAGTAAAAGTATCTTAGAGAACGTACATGATGTTTACTCCTGAGGTTTAACTATATGTTAAATAATCATAATATCTGAATTAAAAACCATATGTCAAAAAACGTCGGCAAAATGTTACCTAACTACTTATCAAGATCTTGTCCAATATTGCATGCCATTTTGATATTTCTATCATTTTGAAACGACTAATATAATGATAAAAAGTGAGAATGTGGTAAGAAAGTAATTTTGTCGATGGTGGTATTTGATTCCTGTTATAAAAAATGGTCCTATTTTAGAATCCACATGAGTTCAAAATTTGATATTAATAGTCCCTTGTATGATAAATACTTTAACAAATGGAACTGTATCTGTATTTAATGATTTTAGCAATCCAGGTACATTTAGTTTGACTAATTTGGTTTGCTGTTGATAACCTTTTTTTGCCAAATGCATTTACACACGATACTGGATACCGACAAATATTCTAGATTCAAGTTATAGAGATCCGGCCTGGAAAAATTTTCTGAAAACATATACCCATTAGATTTAAAATAATTAATGCATTTTTCTAATACTATTAAAAATATTCTTATACTACTTTTACTAGACTAGAAAGAACAGTTAACTATTATATATTGAAGTTTCTAAATGTCATAGCAGATTGATTACTAGGCAGTTAAATATAAAGTAGATAGCATAGGAATGTAAAACTGCTTTAACTATCTCTATGAAATAGAGTTATATTTATATGGGAAAAAACGTAGTTCTTTGCATGGTCAAGGTCAGTTATAAACCAATACTGATAGCTGGTTTAATCATGGTAGTGATTGGGGTAATAGGCGTATCTGTTACGGCTCCTGGTGTAATTGAAGAAGCGGTTCCTGATACAGCATTTAATATACAATCTCCTCCTAATGAAGTAGAATTACAAAATCCTATGGCAGAAGCAGAAGCTGTATCTATTATGCTAATCATTGTTGGATGGATAGTATCGCTCTTTGGATGGTTTACCAAGACGGACAAAAAGAACCCATCCATTCCATCCTAAAACCACAACCAATATCTGAGAATTGACTAAAATTAGTTTTGGTCAATGTAAGATTATTTGTATTAATCTTATCTATCTTCCTGTCTTCGATCTTCTCTAGACTCATCACTAGGGATGACATATTTAGTAAACTAGAAAAAACAACAGATGACTATAACAAATTTACTCTAATATAGTCAATTGATACTATTGAAAATATTACTTAGTGTTATACAACACTTAATTCTATAACCTCGATTAACGGTGTTATCAAAATTATTAATTTGATATCAATTTTTTATGAACGTCCTATTACCAAGAACCTTACCATTAATAATGAGGGTAAATACAAAGGCGAACGAGAATTATATAAAGCGCCCGGGCCGGGATTCGAACCCGGGTCAAGGGAGTGACAGTCCCCCATACTGGACCGGACTTTACAATGCAGTTAATGCATTTCTATACTACCCGGGCACTTCAAATTTTATCATTACCAAAACCAATTAAAACGTTTTGTTTTATACCCTACATCCGTCTCCTTCATTTAATTTATCAAGTTTAAATTCCAGTTCTCTCAATTTAACTTATGCTCAGCCAGGCCGATGATGACTTTCAATCAGTTTTCTTTGAACTAGCAGGAGACCTTCGAATATACATGCTTATGAAATTATCCATAAAACCATATCGCTTGTCTCAGCTGGCAACGGATCTAAACGCCACTATGCAAGAGTCACATCGTAATATTAACCGATTAATTGATTCAAAACTTGTGAAAAAAACAGGGGAAGGTGAATTGTTATTAACTCCATACGGCGAGATTATTGTTTCTCTTATTCCAAACTTTAACTTCCCATTTAAACACAAAGACTATTTCCAAGAACATACACTTAGTAACTTACCCTTAAAATTCATTCAAAGAATTGGTTCTTTGAACGATTGTGAAGTAGTTGTGGGTGTTATGGCTGTTCTTCAACGTTGGAAGGCCGTTTATCACAATTCTCAAGAATATATCAAGGAGGTTATATCTCAAGTTCCAATCGATTTAATAGAAACCATTGCTGAAAGAGTGAATAATAATGTCAAATTCTGTTACATTTTCCCGGCTGATGTTGTGATTCCAAAAGGAAGAAATGAACTATTAAAAAAACTAGGATGGAAAAATCTTGTATCTAAAGGTATAGTGGAACGCCGGATGATGGATAAAACAAATATTGTAACAATATTTAATGAAAAAGAATCCTGCATATCCTTTCCGACATTAAAGGGGGAACCTGATCTTAATATTATGTTTTATAGCAAAGATGCCTCTTTCCATGATTGGTGTGAAGACTTTTTCAATTATGAATGGGCCAGGGCAAAGTTATTCGATGAATCAAAACTGAGTCCCGAAATCTAGCTTTCTCAAATGTCATTGAACTAGTAAATCTGAATCTAAATCACGTTTTTATATTTGTTATAGGTAGTAATCTGGTATATGCCAGAAGCTTTTGTGCTTATGAATGCAGAATTGGGTAGTGAGGAATCAATTGTTAATGAATTAAAAAAAATAGATCTAGTAAAACATGTTTATCAGGTTTATGGTGTCTATGATATAGTAGCTTTAGTGGAAGGTGAAAGCATGGATAAAGTGAAAGAAACTATAACATGGAAGCTAAGAAAGCTGAATGGGGTAAAGTCTACTTTGACTATGATAGTAATGGAGTAATTAAATTCCATCTTTTCCTTCATTCTAGTTTGATAAATTTCTGGTAAAAGATGCTGATAGCAACTTTAATTTATATCCTCATTTTGTAAATAATTGTGAAATTATTTTCTAAAAAAAATACAAAGGATAAAAATAAAAAAAATGAGAAAGATGACAATAAAAAGAAATGCAAATATTGTGATATGATCTTCGAAGAAGATGATCGGCTAAGACGACACATTAAAAAAGCTCATAGTGCAGCAAATAGTGATATGCCTAATTTCAACCCTTTTGGCACATGAAAAACACAAATATTCTCCTATTTTATGATTGACTTTCCGCTTTAATTATGTTCCCAATTCATGATGATACACCTCGATTGAATGGACGACCATATGTAAACTATGGTCTTATTGGCCTGAATGTTATCATTTTTATTTATGAAGTCATTGTTACTTCTAACTTTTCCAATAGATCAGCAGTTATTATATTATTTTATAATTATGGTTCTATTCCTGATCTGATTCTTTCGGGTCAAAACTTGGGATCAATTTTCAGTTCAATGTTCATGCATGGAGGCATAGCACATCTTTTAGGTAACATGTTCTTTCTTCATGTTTTTGGTGATAATTTAGAGGATCGTTTTGGTCATTTCAAGTATTTGATGCTGTATCTGTTTTGGGGGGTTATGGCTGCTTTTGCCCACAGTATGTATGCTGTTGCTACAGGCCAAGGTGATATACCCGCAATTGGTGCCTCAGGAGCAATATCGGGTGTTTTAGGTGCTTATCTAGTTTTCTTTCCTCACGCCAAGATTCATACTATTATATTTGCATTTTTTATAACTACCGTCAGAATTCCTGCAATAGCATACATTCCATTTTGGTTCATAATGCAGCTAGTATTTGCATTTATCGGTCAATCAGGCGGAGTTGCCTATCTAGCTCACATAGGTGGATTCATTGTCGGCTTGGGAACGGCTTATGGATGGAAGTTCATTTCGAATATGGTTTTTAAACAAAGACAATACCCTTCACAAAACTATAGCCGAAGGTATTCTATGTCCTCGCCCTCTTTTTCAAACGACTCATCAAATAGAAATGATAATTCAATATCTACTGGTACAGATAATTTGGAAAAATCCTTTACTCCTGAAATCATAATCGGAGACAAATTCATCGACGTAATAGTAGAAGATCGCAATGCTTCAAATGAATCTCAAGTTCAAGCAAATTTTGATGAATCCCTAAATACCCTGTCCTTGCTTGTTATTGATACTAATAAGAGATATGATATATCTATTCCACATGCAGCCAATACCATTCTACATGTCTCTAGTGTCTCTGCTAAAAATGGAATCATTAGAGTAAGGCTAGATGTGAAATGAAATAATTGTAATTGTAATTGTATTTGTAATTGAGGATTGCCAACAAACATTTACCTTTTTATTACAAATGCTTTGCTTTAACAGCTTTATAGATTGCTATTAGTAAATATTAGTTTTCTTTATGAAAAAACAAAACCTGTTAAAAAATAATTCATAAAGTAAATCATAGATTAGATCAAGAAAATCTAAATAAAGATTTATAAGATATCTTTCCACATTTTTGAATATAATGTCTCAACGACAACCTCCAAATGTTGACGGAGGAAAGATTTCACGTAGAGATTTTTTAAAATTGCTTGCAGCCGCAGGTACAGTTATGACCTTTACTCCTTTTGTAGATTGGGGAAAATTTTTGCCTAATCCCCGAGAAAGTACCGGAGAGAGATCAAAGGTGGTGCTGCCTGACGGAAGTCAAGCAAATGTCAATACATTCAAAATAAATCATGCAGAAGCTGTTGTTTTCCCTGTATCGGAAGATCCTGTGTTAAATGAAGAAGCATTCAGGACTTGGCAA
>DATEOO010000065.1:0-6528 GCA_035274085.1 Candidatus Nitrosocosmicus sp. | reverse complement strand
GGACTGGACCTCCTTGATAAAGTTGTGAAAGGGTATTTGACTAATGAAAGATGGCCTGTTCATCAATAACATGCATAACCTACTTGGCCGGTGAAAACTTAGCCCATTAAATCATATATTACCCGTTTTCTTTATATCCTTATTACGGAAATGAAATTAAATGCCGATAATTTACAATACTTATATATTCAGCCCTGTTAATACGGGTATGTCTTCTATGGAAAATGAATCTTAGAGAATCCCTATCCAAAATAGTTGTAAAAATTGGGATATTATCTCTTATCCAAATTATATTTATTATTATTATTTTTAGTGTCTTGACTTATATCCAGTCACAACAAACATTATTAGGAAATACTATCAACATCGCAGGAAAAAATCGTTTTCTTGCATTAAATGTCCTTTATGAGATAACAAAGTATTTGAAAAACCAGTCACTAACAAATAATTTCAGTAATGATATTTCACAAATAAAAAGTGCAGAGCAGCAGCTAGAATCTAATATCATAGTATTAAAGAATGGCGGAAAAATTTCCGGTGTAGACATACAATCACTGCCACCCAACTTCTTGGAGAGTTGGAATGCAGTAAATACACGTTGGAATGACTTTAAAACTCTATTGGCTGGCAAGATATATGATAATGCAGTAACACAAAAACAATCTGATTTTGATAATAATCTAAATTATTCGTTAAGGCAACAACTAGACCCAATAGCTTTCGGTGTTATTAATTCATCTGATGCTTTGGTTACACAACTAGGCCAACAAGTAAAAAGCAATCAGGATAATCTAGTTCTATTACAGATTATCGTTGGTATGTTGATTATACTACTGATTCTATTTATATTATTTCTAGTTAGACATTTGCTATAGCCTATCTCTTTACTAACTAGGGCAACCTCTGAAATTCAAAAAGGAAATTTCGATATAATGGTTAAATATTACGGTAAAGATGAACTTGCGACATTAGTTAAATCATTCGACTCCATGGTAACTACTATAAGAAATGATACTAAAAGGCAAGCAGAATTGACAGATGAGCTAAAGCAATTAAACGAACAATTAAGATATGAGGATAAAGCCAAAGATGAATTCGTGTCCATGATAAGTCATGAGCTCAGAAATCCTTTGGTTCCAATCAAATGCTTTTCAGATATATTGTTAGATCCCGAATCTTTAGGAGGACTAAATGAGGAACAAAAAGGGGCTGTTAAATGCATTCAAAGAAATGAAGTAAAACTAGAATCTCTTCTGAAAGATATATTGGATCTCTATAAATTCAACATGGCCAAAATACGTTTATTAAAAAAAGAAGTGCCCATATCAAATCTTGTAACCAATGTAACAAATGATTTAAACCCTATATTAGAAGAAAAAGGTGTTTCAATGGTGACAGAGGTCAACACAAAAACATCATCCACCATTATTTGTGATGATAGAAGAATAGAACAGGTATTATCTAATCTGATAAAGAACTCAGTTGATTTTGTTCCCTGCCAAGAAGGAAAAATATTGTTAAAAGTAGAAGAATTAGAAGATAAAAAAGAGGGGTCTAAGGATGTAGGTATTAGCAAAAAATATCTCTTGTTCTCTGTAAAAGATAATGGTGGAGGAATACCAGAAGATAAAATTGACAATCTGTTTGAGAAATTCTATCAAGTTGATGAGATTACTCCCAGAAAATATGGTGGGACTGGATTGGGTTTAGCCATTTGTAAAGAGATAATTGAAGCACATGAAGGAAAAATTTGGGTTCATAATAATAGTGATGGAAAAGGAGCTACATTTTCATTCACCGTTCCTCCACGGTTGCACGAATAATTTAAAGAAGTGGCACGTCCTGTTATATAGTGATATAGTCAGAATCAAAATACATGGTGTTCATGAAACCTTCTTTTAAATAATTTAGTTGTTCTAGGTAATCGATTGAATTATGTCTATTAAATTATTTAATGAGATTGGTTTAGTAATAAACTTGTCAATTCTGACACCTGGATTCAAATTGTCCATGATATCTGATTCAGAAATACAATAAGCAGACATGAGAATTACTCTTAGTGTTGGATCTATCATTTTGATTTCATTAACTAATTGAAATCCATCAACTTTGGGCATACGTACATCGCTTATTACCAAACAATATTTTTCATGATGTACTCTTAATTCGTTTAAAGCCTCGTAGGAGTCATCAAATGCGTTAACCTTAAAATCTTTTGATTCTAATGCTTTTTTATATACGAACAGTAGATCTCTTTCATCATCTACAATAGCTATATTATTACTCTTTGTCAATTGTCCTTTGATATTACTAGAGATCATAAAGGAACAGATACATATTATTTGTCTGTGCAACGTATTAAAATTTTGCAATAAAACTCATTAAATACCAATAATCTTAATTGCAAACCAATATTGTAAGATTATTACAAACAAATACAAATACGGTTAAATATTAGTAATTGCTTAATTTTAATATTGAATATGAATGACGGATAATAATTCGACTAGATTGTCCAAATATGAAAATAATGATTATGAAGAAGGGCGTGATAGATATACAGAAGATAACAATAATAAGGACAATGATTTGCATTCACAAGAGATCCAAGATTCAGCAAATATTAGAATTGATGATGGTAATCCAAAAAATGATAATGAACAGATAAATTTCATAAACTTTACACAAGTCTATTGTGTAGGGTTTATCGATATAGTCGATTCCACACGCACTACCGCAAAAATACATGATCCAAAGAAATTAAGAAAATATTATTCACTTTTTCTGAATTCTCTAAGTCCAGTAATTCATCAAAGTAATGGTAAAATTATCAAAAATAGCGGTGATAACCTTTTCTTTTATTTTCCTAAAACTTCTAATATTAACTCAGAGTCTGCCCTAAAGGATGCGTTTGACTGTGTTGAACTGATGAAAAGATCTCGTATCCAACTAAATACTGAACTAAGACAGGATGACCTACCTGAAATCAATTTCAGGATAAGTATGGATTATGGGATGGTTGAGGTGGCATTATCTTCATATAAAAATGAAGTAGATTTGTTCGGTCCTGTTGTTAACAATTGTGCCAAAATGAACAGGCTCTCTAATGCTAATAACCTAGTAATAGGAGAGAGGCTGTATGAAATACTTGCAGGCTCTTCTCTTAGTGCAGATTATGAGATTAAACAAAGGGAACCCCCTATTCCCGAGACAAATGATATTGGATATAACGTATATTTTGTAAGTAAGAAATCACCTGCGTCGAATACAACCTCTTGGTCTGATTTAAATGAGGACAAATTGATTTCTAAATCAAATAGTTATGAAGCATCATTTACAATTAAAAAAGGTAGACCCAATATCCTAATAGTAGACGATGAAGAGGATATTCTCTATGCGTATAATTCTTTGTTAAAGATGAATGGATATGAAGTGCACATGTATTCGAATCCAGCTCAAGCTTTAAAGCATTTGATGGATGCTTCTGCTCCTCACGGGTATGACTTAGTCATAACTGACATTCGGATGCCTGACATTAACGGTATAAAGTTATTTTATTGGTTAAAAGCAATGGATCCATTTATGAACATTCTTTTTGTATCTGCATTGGATATTATAGACGAATTTGTCGGTTCCTTACCTGGCTTTGATACAAATGATATAATTAAAAAACCAATAAGCAATGCAGATTTCATTTCAAAGGTTGAGGAGAAGTTAACAAAATGGTGATACATACTTTACAGTTTGTTCTTTTATACAGTACTCCGTGCTTATGATGATAAACAAATAACGACCTTCACAGATTAATGGTCGGAAGAATTTTTACATTACCAGTTCAATCAAGGCTTTGAAATGCCTTGATGAATAGGTTCAAATCCTATATGAAAATTCTTAAAACTTCCTCGTATTTGTAATGATATAGTTTAGACCCGAAGACACATTTATGTAATTCATTTTTTTGAAAGCAAATGTGGATGTATACTAATAGAAAACCTACAACAATAAATTCCAAAACTTTGGATTTTATTCATTTTTTGGGCTACATTCTTTGAACTCACATCTAAGATTTGCAAGAGTATCAACTACTGTTTGTAATATGATATAACTGAACCCGTATGCCTTACGGAACCTAATCTAACAAAATTCTTACTTAACTGAATGCTGTAGTCTGAGACTCATTTGGATATCCTTATGTTTTCCACCGAACCCTTATACCATACGGGACTTAATCCCACAGAATAACCGTTGAGTATAAAGGCAGTCGGTGTATTGATATAATGGAACCCAGTACTACATAGAAACTAATCCCAGGAATTGATTATCAAACCCATGTGAAAAATCACACGATTTCCACCGAACCCGCATAGTATAAGGAATCTAATCCCACCGAATAACTGTAGAGTATAAAGAGAAGACGGGTCTGGAGATTATCAAACCCAAATAACAAATTAATAGTAACGATATGTTGAATTAATTAGACACATTTATTAAACTACGTTTTTGAAAATAAAAAGGTCGGTTTGTGTTCTATTACTCTGGATGGAATTTACTGTAAGAGGAAGCATGGTATCATTTTTCGGATATTTGAACCAAAAATTACATATTCATAAATCTAAATGTTATCGTACCAGAAGATATTGACTATATTTCTACATTGATAATTCTAAAGATTTCATTCTATACTTGACTACCAAGTTACCTTGAATGAAGTCTAAACGGTGTTTGTATATTGGAATCATCTTTTGGTCAACCTAATTGCAGTAATTCAAATTATGTACGGTCATATTCGGATGCATGATTTTCCACTATGAAATCCGATGTGTTTGCTAAGTTAGTACCTTCCGATAGCTCTATGAGCATTTCTACTAGACTACTTGCGAATTTTGACCAAATTGAAGGATGATAGTTCTTCAGCAAAATAACGATATCAGCAATGTTCCCTTTTATATAATATCTTACATATTTTCCATGTTTGCATTCATACACCATATCCATCTGTTTGAGTCTAGACATGTGCCACTTTACAGAAGGAGCTGAGAAAGACACATGACGACAAATCTCACTTTGTCTTGAACCAGGATGTTCAATCAGATAAAGAACTATTACTCTAGGGGTCTCCTGTTGTAGCATAGCCAAAATGGATTCTGATCTTCCATCACGTATAGAACCAATAAAATATCTCTTATATATCCCCCATTTTCTATATTTTATAAATCCAGATTGTTCTAGACTAGATAGATTATAATTGGCGTCGCCAATAGCTAGGTTCAATTCTTTGCTTATTTTCCTAAGGTGTACACCGGGATTATCTTTAATGTATAGGTAAATACGTTGTCTATTGTTATTTGATGTTTTATCTAGGCACTCTTCAAATAATTTAATATTCATGAAGGACAATGAACATACTTCCACTATAGAATAAGGAACAGATTGGCGGATTTTTCTACCAACCTCTAATTAGTCACTTGCTTTTTATTTGTGCAATCTATACTCGCAAAGCACGTATAGATTGTTGAATCTTGTACAATCCCGCAAAGGACAGCGCAATAACCACACTTTGCAGAACTTTTGAAATCATGTCTAGTTTTCCTACGTATAGTTCTACGCCCACAATAGGTACCCCCACTGTTCTTGAAGCTATATACGTTATGATCAAAGCTGATGAAACAATAATAGCTGCGATGTATGGCAATTTTTTCATAAATCTTGTTTTTATCAACCATAAAGCAAGACCTACATATATTAAACCTGAAGTAACAAATAGTGTAATTTCAACCTGCTTTTCAGTTGTTTCATCGTGAATACCAAAGCTTAGTAATTCCATCCAATCAGTATATTCCCCATACGCTACAAAGAAATATGCTATTCCTGTGGCTATCAGAATACCACATAAAGCATAAACTATCAATAAATTTTTATTCATTTTTATCCCAAATTACTTTTGTTAGTACCGGTCAAAAAATAAGATTAGGCTAAACCTTTCTTTGCTTCTTCAGCATGTGTTAATGCTCCATTCTTGTCATTGTCTTTTAATGCTTGTAGTGAAGCTTCGATGTGTTTTTCTGCAGCGCTTAGATTTGGTTTATCTTCTAAACCCGCTTCAGCTTGCAACAACGATTTCTTTGCTCCCTCATTGTCACCGCTCTTTATCAGAACGATACCCGAATCAATCAATTTTATTGACTCACTATTTGGACCATCATTAGTACTTGTTTGATTTGCAGTAGTTGTTGTGTTGGTTTGTCCATAAGATGTAAAGCTATTTGAAATCAGTAGTAGCGGTACGATCGCTAGAATGGAAAACAAAACAACTCTTCGATAATTTTGTGACGTAATAGTCATTTAGGGATATCTGTTTTATTAGGAATAATAAACTACTTATCATTCCCACCGATTGAGAATGGTCAAGAAAGTTATTAGTAAGTGGATTTGGAATCATCTTTATATTTAAACCCCTGCCATAATCTAGTTATTTTATCATGATAATCTTTATTCTTAACTTTGCAAGTAATTTTATTGTTTTTAAAC
>DATEOO010000064.1:0-6556 GCA_035274085.1 Candidatus Nitrosocosmicus sp. | reverse complement strand
CTATCCGCTTGACATGAAAAGAGGCAGGCAAGCTAACCTACTTCCTGCACTCAATATCTGCTGCTATGTTATAACGTTTTTCGCTCTGTATTTGGCTTGATTTATGCAAAATTATAACTTTGGATGAATTAAATTTTTTTTATAAACAAATTTCTGTAATCAAAGGTAAAAAGCAAGGCTAGCTATCTTATTTGTAGTTTGAAAAACAATCATAATATTCCCAAAACACAGAAAGCATTGGTTCTTCAGGGAGGTGGAGCTCTGGGTGCATATGAGGTAGGAGTAATTAATACTCTAGTAGAAAAGCTTGAATCTGAGCGAGCAAAAGATGAATCAGATTTACCACTATTTGATATCATTGCAGGCACATCTATTGGTGCAATAAATGCTGCAGTTTTTGTAAGCAATATAGTTAACAGAAAAAAAACATGGAAGGAAGCCGCACTGGAACTTGAAAAATTTTGGACTGATGAAGAATATGGATTATCCTCTAATCCTGATTTTAGCAATTGGTGGGTAAAAGATGAAAATTTACAAAATCAAACTACTGCTTCAGAAGAGGGTTTAAGAAAATATTATTCGGTTAAAGAGTATTTTATGCACGGAATCCCAAGAGTTTGTACACCACCACTTATACGCCATCTTGACAAGAAATTCGGAGATCAAAGGGACAACTTGTGGCTTCATCGTTCAATTCAACCGCTTGAAAATACCATAATGAGACATTCAAAAAGTGATGATGAGAATGACGCTGACGACAGCAAAAAATTTATGATATCAACAAGTTGGGAAAAAAAACAACCACGGCTTTTAGTTTGCGCTGTGGATGTATCTGAGGGTAACACTGTGACATTTGATAGCTATTATAGAGAAGAGGAATCCAAAGATCCCTTGTATCAATCCAACGGTATCACCATAGATCATGTGATGGCAAGCGGTACTATTCCTGTATTCTATGACTTTCGTATAATAAACCAGCGACAGTTTTGCGATGGTGGTTTGTTAAGCAATACTCCATTTAGAGAACTTTTAAAAGCTCATCAGGACTATTGGTTAAAAAAAATTGAGGATGACGATAACCTGAAAATTCCAGACCTAGAGGTGTATATAGTAAATTTGCATCCTCCTACCGGAAGTCGGATTAAAGAAGATGATCATGATGGTGTCAGAGATAGAGTTAATGACATTATCTTTTCGGACCGAAACTCCCGTTATGATGAAAATGCATTTTCGATAGCTACTGATTGCTTTGCAATAATCGAAAAATTAAAATCGTTAGCAGAAAGTAATATGAGCAAAGATCAGGTTGATACCTTTCGACATGATCTTGAGAAATTCCTAAGTACAACAAAAGCAAAAAGCAATTTTGGAATGGGTAAAACCAATAATTACAAGAATGTATTAAATGGTATGTTTAAACTTACAAAGGTAATTAGGATTCAAAATCACAATAATGATTATGCGGACAGTATATATGCCAAAGCTGCAGATTTTACTAAAAAGTCGATCAAGGATCTGATAAAAAAGGGAAGAGAAGATTCTAAATTCTTGTTGGAAGGTATGGGGTAGATTTTATAGACACATCACCAAAAGGTGTTTGCTTCCTAATATGGATAGGAATGCCATTTATACAAATTCAACAAACCCTTCTACATTTCCCAGAGTTGAGAATTCATTATAAAAGAGTAATTTAGCTGATGGTATACACCCTTGAACCACAAGAAATCTGTCTTATCTGAGTTCACTTTGAATTCGTCGGACAACTTCCTTCATCTGTTCCTTAGCTTCTTTATACCCATCTTGTATCAGCTGTCGAATGGTGGTTTCGGAAAAATCAAATGTCTTGTTTGAAATAGTATGGCTATCGTTTTTTCTCTCTAAACGAACGACAAAATCTACATCTACTCTTGCCTTTAGTAAATCCTCATAACTAAGCTTTTTTCCAGTTGCAAGATGAATACCCCTAGTTTTTTCTGCATACAGGCGTTTTAGCTCCTCATCGCTTACGCCATTTTTTTCTGCTAATTTGATCAGCGACTCTGCAAATGCGGCAAAATCAGATAGGAGAATTGCGATATTTTCATCAAACAATGTTCTGTCGTGGTATATTATGTCATTCTTTCTATCAACAACCCCATCATAGTCAGTAGGAAGATATTCTTGTTTTGCTGGGTGTAGATTTATTATACCGTATCTAAGTGTAGGAATGCCTGATTCTAATTTCTTTACTCTATACCAATATTCTCTATGAGATACAATGGTTTGTCTTAATGGTGTATTAGCTAAAAGCCCACCATCCCAAAAAGAGTGTAAGGTACTAGTATTGTTTTTTGCGGTAGGTTTACTACCAGCTTCAACAGCTATAGCATTATCTTGTCCTCCGAATATCAAGGGTCGAGTTTCAACGTTGATTTTAGTATAGTCATAATTTACAGGCACTGAACAACTTGCTAGTACAAAGTCTGATGTAATCCCATCATTATATCTTATGACATGCTCAAAGCCCTCATTCTCTGCATTTTTTTCTGAACCAGGATATTTCAGTCTGCCGTATCTACCATATTCAGATTTTCTTGTTCCATCTTCCTTTTCATAACTATCAAAGATTACAGGAGACCCTTCTTGTACATCCACGGCAACAAGCAAGAGCCGGGGTTCTCCCCTCTCAAAGCTGGTAGAAATAGGAAATTTGGCAAACTTTTCGAGACTATCTTTTAACGGCTTATTATCATAAGTATACCAAGTGTTTGAAGGATCAAAAAATCGATCATCTGATAGGGGTCTTTTAGGAACAAATACTTTAGGAACACCATTGAAAATGAATTGCTTTGTACTAAAATATCTTCTGGCAGATTCACCTGATGCAACTCGGCTATTCATTTTACGCCAAGAATCCCAATAGCCTACAAAATTTGGAATGTTATCAACCCATGATCGCGTAGAAAGATACTCCCAAAACTCTACTAACCTTTCGCCCGATCCTTCCCACGTCTTATTTTCTATCACATAACTTACCAAGATTGCAGCATTTATCGAACCTATCGATGTCCCAGATATAATATGAAATAGTGTATCATTTTCTCTGCCTTCACTTTTAAAAACCTCTAAAAGAGACTCCTTAATGGCATTATAAACTCCAGCTTCATATGCTCCTAGTGAGCCCCCTCCTTGAAATATTAGTGCTCTATTGATATTGGATTTCACAACTCGTGATATGTTTTAGTCCGTTATAATGATTATCCTTTACCTTTGATTCCTGTATCGAGTCTACTAGTGAAATCCGAAATTAGAATTAACTTTATTGCATTACAGTGTGAAATCCTCAACTAGATATTATACGATATTATCCGAATTATCTTGTTGAATATCTGGATGGGTTTTAATTAACAGGTTGGGCGCAACCTTAATCCGGAATTATATATCCGAATGTTATATTACCGATCATTGGAATTGTGAAAGTAATTTTTACTAATGATGGCTGATGATATGATTTTGGTATAAAGAGCTATAGTTTAAAACGAAATTGAGATTGGTAAATAAAATTCAAAATATTTCTTGTAAATTAAAGATAAAAACTCACGAATACATGAAGATAGCTTATGCAAATCCCTATGTCAGACTAATACAATCTTTGAATTATTAGAAGATAAAAACGGAAATGCAACACATTTTTAATGCAAACCTACACTTCATGAATGGGATAAAAAGGCGAAAAAATTTTGAAAGTAGCTTTTGTTAATCTAATTTGATTCTAATGGACTGTTGGGACATACTAAAATAGATAATGAAATTATTTAAAGGCGGGTTATGTAATTTCTCTTTAAAAATCCATGTTTACCTCACCTTACTACTATCGTTCCAGTCATCCAAGGATGTAATATGCATAGATAGTTATATGTCCCTGGTTTCTCAAATGTTACTGAGAATGTGTTTCCTGCACCAGGGGTTAGCTGCTCCATTCCTTTTGGAAGGAACCAACCTGAATTTACATATTTTTCTGTTCCGTCCATGGTATAGTTTGCATTAGGGTTCATAAACTCAACGTTACCTGAGGAATCAATCACTGCTGGGTTAAAGGTTCTTGCGTTTACAGCAATCACGGTATTAGTTCCATTTTGGCCTGGGATTATTATTGGCTCGTTATTTGAATTAGGAGGTAGGGCTGAAAATCCTGTGGTATTTGAAACAGACAATGGAGAAACCACGTCTGCCATGGTGCTATTATCGATCACAAACGTTACTGTGTGCGGTTCGGCCACTTCTGTGGGGTTATACCAATTCACTGTTTGACCAGCATTAATTTCAACCTTATCAGGTATGTACATTGTGAAAGGGGCACTATTATTTCCTCCACCAGCGGCAATCTCTGTAGTTTTGTTGTCTTGTTGTTGTTGCGGTTGCTGGATGGTTGCAAATACATAGATATCGTTATTCTGTGCTGGATTCCCATTTAGAAACAATAGGAATAGCATGAGAACCATTGAAGTCACGATACCAAACCCAATCGTCAAATTAGATAAAGTTGATTTATTAGTCATAGTAATATTTTTGATGCTATTATATCTCATATTTAATTTTTATTTTTTTTCGGATTTTATGGTTCTAGTACCCTAAATCGTATTAAATGATACGTGATAAAAAAATGGCTCCATTATTCAAGTTAGAAATTTTGTAATTTCAATCCACACGAACTAAAGATAAATCAATTCAATGGATAAGAAATAATTTAGATGTCTAATTATATTCGTTATTTTCAACTTTATATTATGGAATACTAAAAGATATCAACTAAAGATCTTCAGAATACTGGTAAAAGACTTAAGTTTCACTCAAATCAGAATACAACATGGAGTTTCATTAATAAAGAGAATCAAAAAAAGTGAGATCAGCTCAAGTACTATGTTAATTAATCATTCTGAAATCATGTAGAGACATATCTAATTTCAAAGTGGCTGCAAAAATTTTACAATTGCGTTTTACCATCTGAAAGGAGCTATAAAAATGTAAAAGGAGTAGTTGTTGAGATTCCAAAAATATACTCAATATTTGGATTGATCGTTTGATATTATTATTGCTTCGGTTTAGCTCTTTCTGATTCTGCTCCCATTTTAATTGCAGTTCTTCTCATCATTATAGTGAGTATTATAGTTACAAATGAAAGGATTGCACCTGTCAAAAATACTAAATTAAAGGCCATTGCACTAGGAACCGGATCAGTCGTACCTGGAATATCTGCGGCGGGGACTATGAAAAGGGACAAGAATACACCTGAAATAACAGGTCCAATTGCTCCTCCTATGATTCTCATGGTCGCGTTGGTTGCAGAAACCATTCCAGTTGATTCCTTTGGTGTAAAGTGTAGCATGATGTTTGGTACGAGTGTAATAAAGATTCCACCTAAAGCAAATCCTAGTAGGACCAATGCCGTTTGTATGGGTGTACCATGAAATGCAAGCAGAGCAAACATTCCAATTGTAAGGATTATGGCTCCTGGTACTATAAACCTCACATTACCGTGTTTGACTGCCATGAGACCCACTAGAGGACCAAGAATTACAAATAACAAGGCTTGGGGCAATTGTAGCAATCCAACGCTAGCTGTACTCATTCCTAATCCATAAGGTTGGGGGGTTTGACCTAGAGTAGGAATTGTAGTAAAGATCAAATACTGAATAATTCCAAGCATTAGAAAAGTCATATTGGCAATCAAAACAATCTTGCCAAATGCTAACTTTAAGTTAACAAGAGGAATCTTACTTCTCTTTTCAATGATTAAGAACGCTGCAAGTGATGCAACTGCTATTATCAAGAAAGTCCAGAACTTTGTTGCACCCTCTGGCCCCATCCCTAAGAATGTAAAAGTCAGCATGAAGGATGATATAGTTAGAATAAGGGTAATTAATCCTGGTATATCAACCAGCTCTGTAAACTTTGGTTTCTTGACTTTACCATCTGAAGCTGCCTTTTCGTTATTGCTAACTGCAGGAGTTCCAATTTTGGGAATAAATTTCCAAAGTAAGAATAATAAGACTAGGGAAAAGGGAATAGCTGAAATAAATACACCTTCCCAACCTCCTATAGCAACAACTGCTGCACCTAATACAAGACCGACTGCACTACCACCTTGATACATAGACAAGATTACGCCCTGAGCCATGGGTATTTTCTTTTCTCCAAAAACTTCTCTTGCAATTCTTATACAGATTGGTACAAGTGCTACAGCTATCCCTTGTAATATTCTAAGCCCAATAAGAGTATAGAATTCTTGAGCCAACGGAGCTAGTATTACTCCCACAGTATAGCAAATAAATACAATAAGTAGCATTTTCTTTGCGCCATAGAGGTCCGCTAACCTTCCAATTACGATAGTTACGGCAGCTCCTGAAACAAGGTATGCCGTAAGTGTCCATGTGACTACACTATAATCTACATTAAATTCTGTTACCATAGAGGGCAATGCAGGAGTTAAAGATGTATGAACATATAATACTAAAACTATACTAAATCCCATCATCCATAAAATCATATTTGGATGTTTATATTTGGGATTATGACT
>DATEOO010000063.1:0-3878 GCA_035274085.1 Candidatus Nitrosocosmicus sp. | reverse complement strand
AACGCTTATGTTAACATCCGAAAGTCTGTTGTCTTTAAAGACAAGGTCGTTAGAAAATATTTTGTCAATACCTAGTTCTGAATATAATCTATCAGTTATAATGTTAAAGCCTCCCGAAACGGCCACCATCTTCCAACCAAGACCCTTTAAGAAAGAACACAATTCTCGTGCTCCTGGCATAATCTCCAAATTCTGTGCTATTGCAGAGGCCTGGTCATACTCTATGCCTCTTAGTGCATGAACCCTTTCTTTTAATCCCTCCTCCCAATTAATTTCGCCTCGGATACCTTTGTTAGTTATATCCCAAATTTCCTTTTCCTTTTCAGGACCAAGCAAATGTGCCAGAACTGGTAGATATTCTGCATTTAACAGTACACCTTCTACATCAAATATAATAAGCATAACACAAATCATTATCCTTGTTCATACATAATATTAAGATATTGAACCAATATTTTTGTTCATTTGGATATACTCAATCGATCGATTCCATCATGACTTTAAATAAACCTTGTTTTGAGGGCGTGCTGAATGAATGATAGTTAAATATCTAGCCCTACCATCCTGCAAAATCCCTGCAGATTTGCCAATTTAGTGAAACTTTTAGGCCTTTTGTGACTGAAATTAATAAAGAATCGCTAGTATATTTTGCAAAAACATTTAATTAAGTTAAAATGCCTTTATATAATTATGTCTTCTAATTCTGACGATAGCATAAAGTCTAGTATGAAAACTATTGATGTAAGGGGCCTTTATTGTCCCGAGCCAGTTTTTAGAACTAAAATTGAAATTGAACGTATGACCAAAGGTGATTTGTTAAAAGTAGTATCTGACGATCCAGATTCAGAGGAAGACATTTCTAGATGGGTTAGCAGAAACGGTCATGAATTGTTATCATTAAACAAATCAAATAAAGATTTAGAATTCACAATTAAAAAGGCAAAGTAGGATATGACAACTTCGACTACTTTTTCAGATTCTGACAATATAACCGAAAGAATTGGAAATACACCTTTAGTATTATTGAAAAGCTTCTCGACTGATAATGTAAAAATCTATGCAAAACTTGAATGGTATAATCCTTTTGGCTCAGTAAAGGATAGAGCGGCATACTGGATGATAAAAGACGCTGAAGCAAAAAAAATTCTTAAAAAAGAAAAGAGTATAATTATTGAACCTACGTCAGGGAACACGGGCATTGCCTTAGCAGGAATCGCATCTTATTTGGGTTACAAGGTCGAGATTGTAATTCCGGAAAAAGTAAGTCATGAAACTAAGGAAATTCTTAGAAAATTGGGAGCAATTTTGCATGAGACATCAGATGATCTGTGCCCCCGGGTAGGTGCTGGTACCGATCAGAGCATCGCTTTAGCATACGCGATATCCAAACCTCGACCAGATGTTTACTATATGCCAAACCAATACGAAAACGATTCTAATTATCTTTCGCATTTTCAAGGTACTGGACCTGAAATATGGGAACAAACCAATGGAAAAGTAACTCATTTTTTCACCGGCGCTGGAACCGGAGGTACCATTACTGGAACTGGAAAATTCTTAAAAGAAAAGAATAATCAAATCCAGGTAGTGGCCATTCAAGCACAGAAAAATCATCTGCTTCAAGGGTTAAGAAACTTTGAAGAATCCGCTAAGCCAGAGCTTTTCCTCAGGCGAGAAGAAGTGGTGGATGAATGGTATACAGCAACAAACGAAAAATCATTTAAGATGGTAAAGCAGCTTGCGCAGAACGAAAATATGTTAGTAGGCCCCTCATCTGGTTCTGTTTTGGCTAGCATGATGGAACAAGCTCAAAAGACTACAAACAAGGAGCAAGTTTTTGTAGGGATATTCGCTGATGATGGCCGCAAGTTCAAGAGCTTGTACAAGGAACAGTTGGTGTTTACAGACGATGAATTTGAAGATTATTTAAAAAACAATAACTTTTTACCAAAACTTGCATACTAATAATGGTAATTGGATAGCATCAAATCTTTGCTATTAAAACGAGTAGAAAAGTAAAATGAGATAGTATTCTAAATCCTCCTTTTTTCAGCTAGCCATTTTTCAATGTCTAGGGCGGCCATGCAACCAAAACCCGCAGCAGTTATGGCTTGTCGGTATTTGAAGTCATGAACATCGCCAGCTGCAAAAACACCATCGATGTTTGTTCTCGTGCCGTTCTGAACTATTACATACCCTTTTTCGTCTAGATCTACTTGCCCCTTAAAGATAGATGTATTTGGTTCATGGCCAATTGCAACAAAAACGCCACCTGCTTCTAAACTTTTTTCTTCAGCCGTAACCATATTCTTTACGACTACAGAGGAGACTTTTTTGTCTCCGGCTACATTAACAATGGAAGAATTCCAAACAAATTCAATTTTCGGGTTTTCAAATGCTCGTTCTTGTAAGATTTTGCTTGCTCGGAGATTGCCGCGTCTATGAACGATCTTCACTGTTTTACCAAATTTGGTCAAAAACGCTGCTTCTTCTAGAGCAGTATCCCCTCCGCCCACAACTACAATATCTTGATTCTTAAAAAACGGTCCATCGCAAGTCGCACAGTAGGATAATCCTTTTCCTGAAAATTCTTGTTCACTTTTAATTCCCAGCTTCCTAGGGGTAGCACCAGTACTAATCAATACTGAATCAGAGGTATAAAGAGAAGATCCAGTAAAAATTTTAAATGGTCTTGAAGTAAAATCTACACGTGTGACCTCGTCAATAAGCATGGTAGTTCCAAACCTTTCTGATTGTTGTTGCATAAACGTCATTAGCTCGGGTCCATCTATCCCATTTGCAAACCCCGGATAATTTTCAACTTCTGTAGTAGTCATTAATTGTCCACCAGGTAAACTGCCCGAGATTACTATAGTCTTTAATTTTGCTCTGGAAGTATAGATAGATGCCGTGTATCCGGCTGGTCCGGAACCTATTATAACAACATCAAAGTGATTCTCGTCCGAGATACTTGGTGTACGGTTTTCTTTAGCTTCATCTTTTTCATGATCAAGTCCGTCCATTGATAGGGTCATGTTTAATAGACCTAGAATTTCATTTATTAATGTATTAGGTGCTATTTAATTACTATATAGAATACGTCCTAGATAACATGATAAATTTCCAATACAAATTTTATTATATTCTCCGAGAATAATATGATAAAAGGATAATTTAATGAGAATTATAATATGTGGAATGGGAGTCGTAGGCCAAAGTTTTTTAAGATTACTAATATCTAGCTCGAATTTATTGTACAAAAATTATGGGCTAAAGCCAAGAGTGGTGGCTTGCATAGATAGTAGAGGGATTGCATATTCTCAGACTGGCTTAGATTTGGAGAGAGTTTTAGCAGCTAAGGAAAAATATGGGGAGGTCAGTAAGTATACAGAATCAAGATTTAGTCAGGATAATTATATTGAAAATATTGATGCAGAAGTCTTGCTTGAACTTACTCCTACTAATTTAATTACGGCTGAACCAGGATTATCTCATGTAATATCAGGTCTAAGAACTAAAAAAAATGTAATTACTGTAAACAAAGGACCATTGGCTTTGTCCTTTTCCTCTTTAGTAGAACTATCGGAATATAATAACGTTATGTTAAGGTTTAGTGGAACAGTAGGTGGTGGTACACCCGTACTAGATTTTGCAAAACATTGTCTTAAGGGGGATAGAATCACATCCTTTACAGGTATATTGAATGGTACAACAAATTATATTTTAACTAAAATGAGTGATGGATTGGATTTTAGTGAAGCACTTAAAGATGCTAAGGAAAAAGGATATGCTGAAACGAACCCTTCCTTGGATATAGAAGGAGATGATGCTGCTGCTAAACTCGTTATAATGGCTAACTGGATAATGGGATACAAAGT
>DATEOO010000062.1:0-9398 GCA_035274085.1 Candidatus Nitrosocosmicus sp. | reverse complement strand
AAAAGAACTCATTGTCTTTCCAAAACCAGTAAATCTTACCATAGCAAGCCCTACACAAACTCCAATCCCTATTGACGCAGCAAAACCAATCAAAAGCCTATAAAGGGTCATTCCTATACTTATCCACAAAGTGTTATCTATGACTAGGTCATAGAATGATTCTACTACCATGATAGGAGATGGTAGTGATACCTTTGGCCAAATACCACTTAAATATGCTAGTTGCCATAGGCCAATAAAAACCGCAATAAACAATACTGTATTTGCGAATTCATCTAACCTAATCTTCCTTTTCAAGGGATTCTTGTTTTTATTAGATCTTTTTTCATCTAAAGAAATGATTTCTGATTCTTCGATGGATTGTGATTCATCTGTATTAATCATAACATCTTCGTTACTTTTCTGCTTATTTTTGTCGTCTTCTGGACCCTCATACAAAGAAATCCTGTTTATTATTTGGTCTCCCGTATATCAATTTTCTTTCTTAGAATTTATATAATTTAGGTCTATCAACACTTTTATCAAAATTGCATTGACTGGAATCGGCTCCTATGTTTGACATACGGTCATTGGCACATCAAAGGTGCAATCAAAGTCCTCATACAATAAGATGATCTTTTTTGGCATTTCGATATTATTGGATATTTTATTTAAAAAAACCTATTTTACTATTGAAAATTCTTTTTAAAATTTCATAAAATCATAAATAAGCGGAGAATATCAGAATTTTACCCAACAGAAATATCGTTGGATAAGGGGTCATGTTGGATTCTGTGTAGGCTAATGTTTGTCCGTCTTTCTTATATCCAACTTGTACACTTTGGTAGATGATGTTCTAAATCATCGCCTTTTTTCTGAATGCTTAAAATTTTTAAGAATCAAGAAACAAATGCTGTCGTCTATTATGTTCTCAATATAACAAAGTTGCTAGATATGAAGGCTCCTCTAATAGCTAGATATGGGATCAATTTACCTATAACTCGAAAAACCTTCGCATATCATAAGTATATTATTTCTAAATAGCAATTATTACAATATCGCATTACAGCTAATGCGGTACAAGGACTAAACTCATGCATATTGCAGGCAAGGTAGGTGCATCAAATCTTGAAAAGTACGGTTCCCTCACAGTAGTAGCAATTCAGAAATGTGTTGTAAAGGTTGTCTCTACCTTCCTGTAATATTTTATTGTCCTTTCTTTATTACCAACATAAAGCCTGAAATTTGTAAATTAGAAATCTTCGGTAAAATTTTCAAATTGTGATATTCAATTACTTTACAAATTGCGTTGGGGAAACAAAGTACGCCCAATTGAATTAAAACAATTAAACATTCATTTCATGACTGTATTTCTCTCCTAGGACAAAACATAACAGATATTACATTTTTAATTTGAAATCAATTTGAAAGCAGAATAATAGAGAATATGGTGTTAGTTTCGCCTTAACTTATATGATCCATGTAGTTAAAGTTAAATTCATTGTGGGAGATATTTACAAAATATACTTACTAGCCCATCCCTATTAGTGGTTATTATCAGGCTTCATTTTAACTATTTAGATTATGTTCTAGAAAGTGGTTACTATAAATTAATAGTTCTCTGAAAGCTCATCGATAAGTATTGTACAAAATTGTTTGATAACTAACTAAATAATAAAGGAATCAATACGGAGTTCACTTTGGATATTTTCTCATACCTAACTTTATTTAGAACTATCAATCCTTTTTCTAAAATATAAAATTGATCCTCAATAACACTGCTCTCTAGTTCCTACATTAGGGATTTGAAGTATGTTATATAAATGAAATTGTATGATTTCTGACGATTATGGAAATAAAAAAGAGATCCAATAATTAAAAGAGAATCGTTAAAATTAATTATATTTTGATTTAAGTCCACAATATCAATCAATTAGGAATCGCTTGCTTTGCAGATTCTCTTGATTAATCAGAGTATTGGATAATGAAGTATTCCTTTATCAAAGATCAGAAATAATTTTTTATTACACAAATAATATTAATTAATGTTGTTTAGTATATATTCCAATAATTTGCTAGTAGACGCCGTATAATATTCAAGGTTTTCGCTCATACACTCGGGACATTTATTGGATAGTACTAATCTACTAATGTTAATCACCCACCCAGAAGAATGATAGAAGCAAGTCTTGCATCGAATTATTTGAATCGGTCCTTGTCGAGTTATGACCTTTTCATGTATTGGGCCCCGACGGGACAACGCTCTTCTTTCACTTTTTAGGACTTTTTTTCGTACTTTTTGTATGCCTTTATTTCTGTCTGACTTTGTAAGTACAGATTTTGTCAAAGACATAGGTAATATTACGAATAGTTAAGATTTAATCAACTCTATGCAAGCAAAGCAGACCATATAAGTGAGATTTATACCAGTAAGTTATGCAATATACTTGTGGATGGATAATTTTCATAGGAGATAACAGAAACAGATGCACGATTCTCATACAACTGCATTAAAATTCTCGAACCCAATCAAAGATATGCTATGAATGCTGCATTTACGCATGCATAAAAAAACTAATATCAAATAGATTTCATCCCTGCGTCCTAGTATTAGATTCTAAACCAAGGAACATTTAACGTTCCTATGTTAATAATAATAGACTTTGACTTTGATGCATCTACTGATCATCATTAAGACGCGTCTAAGGAGCAGTTCAACCTGAGGAATAAATTAAACAAGCCACCATTTCTAAAATAAACATATAAAAACCCCTGGTAAATATGAACTTGCTTAGTATAAACAATATCATAAATCCAAATTTGGAAAGTAATAGATCATATTTATAAGAACAGAGCAGATTTATGTAAGATCAACTAAGATGGTCCAACTAAAAGTTGTATCCTTTGTTTACTATTTTTGTTAACTTTAGTGTGAGAATTGTCAATCTCAACGTCTATTTCTACCCCCAGACTAACCGGTTGAATTAATTAATACTAGCATATTAATGAGGAGATTAGCCATTGTTCGTATAAGTAGGTTTATTAAATTAGTTCATGTTCTAGTCCCTAAATTAGTAGGTTAACAGGATTGCGATTAGGAAAATCATATAATAAATATAAAGATTATGTATTATTCAATAAGAACTTACTAATATCTGGTATTTTTGCTTTCTTTGCTGGGGCTATTTTTACGCAATTTTTTTCTGAATTCAATTCCAACAGTCTTTCAAACTCGGTTGTTACTCTAATTTTTGAATATAGTGTTTACATTCCGATCTTTTCCTATCTATACTATCGTGACAATAAATTACGATATATTATAAAGGAGACTGGTAAAAGAAATAATAGTGAAATTAAAACAGATATCAAAAAGCTGATTGCAGCTTTTACCGTATCTGAAACTATCTATTCAGTTTCCAAAGTACTGCTTCATTATCATTTATTATCCCTTGGTTTTATTGAGCCCTATCAGACCTCAATGATAGCTTCCGTTATAGCTTGGATCATTTTTCTCTTTGTCATTAATATAAGTATAAAAGCAATTCACCTCTTTAAGTCAAAATAGATGAGTCTTTTTATAACAAAAGTATATGCCTACTGTATGGTATCTATCTATCTAGAAGAATTATTTAGAAGACTCCTTGTTATTAATATTACCCATAGTTATCTAATAGAGGCATGAGAATTGGTGCGGGGATTGTATTTTTTGATGACGCTAAAGGATTGGATAGATGTCTACACTCAATTGCATCTAACGTTGATCTAGTTATAACTATTGATGGAAAATTTAAGGAATTTGATGAGGACTATGATATCAGCATTGATGGTTCTAGAGAGGTTGTAGAGTCATTTCCCAATACTAAATATTATTGCTATCCTAATATTACGGAGATTGAAAAAAGAAACAAATACCTAGAGATCGCTGCTAAACTTGGCATTGATTTTTTGATAGTTATCGATTCAGATGAGTATGCTATAATCGATAGAGAGGAATTAAGAAGAAATTTACGTTTCATAAAAGCTGGAAAAGAATTATCTGAAGCTTGCAACCAATTTATCCCAGAGGTATATGGAATAAAGATGTTTGAAGAGCAATATGAAAAACAGAATATGATTATTGAAAGATATAACGAAAGGTTGTTGTACAAACCAGGATACCTTCGATATTCTGCAATACATAGCAATTTAATAGATATCAATAATAGGAATAGGAATTTTACTACCTCTAAATATACTGGCGAAATTGGCGGTATCACATTATACAACGATGATCGTCTTCGTAGTTCCAGCTATATTGCTAAAAGCTTAAAATATCAAACCTATCTGTTCAACTCCGAGAGACTAGAAAGAAAAAGAATAGTAGGATATGAAACATTGAGATATAAATAATAATGCTTTCAGCCGCGATAAAATTTTGGGCAATACACTACTTCAAAGTAAAATTTGATATTTGATCAAGAATCTCTTGTGACCTGAAAGCACTCTTTTCCTTATCCTTTATTTCTAACATTAGGTCGTAGCTAAAATCAATTGTAGAAGTTATGAAGTTTTTGAACTTGACTTCATCGAGGGTGCTTGCATGTTTACCTTTTCTGGAATTTGGTTCCTGACTGCTATAGTCTATCATCATTACTCCATCCTTATCATTCTTCCATGTATTGCAAGTAGATTCCATAGCATTACTGATAGATAGACCCTCAGTCATACATTCGTGATGGAATACATCCAGCAAGATGGGAACATGCGTTTTGTCGTGTATTTTCAAGCAATCTTTCAAACTAAAGCGATAATCATCATTCTCGATTACTAATCTTGACCTAGCATCGTCTGACAATAGTGTATTGTAATTTTCTATGAATCTATTAAGAGATGTAATTTTGTCATTATAAACTCCTCCTACGTGAATTTGGATTTTTGCTGTAGTATCTAAATTCATTGCGTTCAAGAAGGAACCTTGGTAATTGATTTCTCTTATTCCGTTTCTTACAATTTCCTCATTAGGAGAGTTCAATAAGACAAACTGGTCTGGGTGCATGGAGATTCTTATTTTATTTTCTTTAACAATCCGACCAATACGAAATAAATCGTTCTTGAAATAACTCTGCCAATCAAATTTGCATGTTGGATGTGAAGCAAATGGAATGATATCGGAACTAATTCTAAAGAACAAGAAATTATGTTGAATATTAAATCTTAAGATTTCTTCGAGTACACTAAGATTATAATTAACCGCCTTGATTAAGTTATCTTCAGAGTAGGATGACAATCTAAAGGTGGAGATAGTTTTTTTACCTAAGGATAGGTTAATGCAAGGATATCCAATTTTCATAGATTCAACCTTTATCTTTGAAGTCTTGTCGAAGTTTTGTTCTGACAATGGAAGACGACTTTTGTATCTTCATCCAAAACCTTTTTGAGTAACACATCCACGAAGCTCTACGTTTGAATTTGATTGGAAGCACCTCAGCGTTGCCTTGAGTATTTGTAATAATATGATGCATATTAAATAGAATCGCTTATTACAATCGACCTTTGAATAATATTTCACTAATGAATTGAAATTCTATTAGCCTTGTTCTTAATCCTTAATTCTTCGTAATAAAAGAGAAGAAAATGATCACTCAATTTCATCATCTTCTTTAGGAACAAATCTATAGCAAATGAATCGATGATACAATGCTACCTGTAAAGAAACTGTAAGATCTAATCAATTTTGAAGATGGTCCTTTATTGATTTTTAACATAAACTAATTTGGCTGATTTATTATTTAAGATATATTCAAAAAGATACCATAATGCCTAACTCTAACATAACTCTATCAGTTCGGAGGATTCTATGTAGAGGGTTTCAAGCTTTGTCCCTCCTGATTAAGCGGAGTTTTATCTTAGGAAGATTAAGAGAGTCTGTCGAAATTCGAGAAATCTAGACCTGATTAGATTCCATTGTAATGTCCCAAAAACAGACTTACTGCACTTTCTATATTGCAGGTCTTAAAGGATAGCTATCAGCTAATAGCTCCAGAGGGTTCACAATTTTGGTGGAATAAGCAAGTACATCGACAAATAATCCAATCGCTGTCTCCATGATTTCAGAGTCGATTCCCAGAATTTAGATTCGATAGTACCCCTGAAATTATTCCAAAATATGAGGATCTCACGTAGTAGTAATACAATATGTTAATGATTTTGTGTCTCGTATTACTGCTAGTTGAATACTTGAGATTTTTACGTCCTCTGATATTTTTATTATTTTATTTTAGCATTTGGATCCATCCAGACACATGTTGAATTTTCAAATCGTTCAACATCAACTGAGATTTTATTAATTTCGTAATCTATATTAATTTTAAAATGATTGATTCTTCTAATGAAAGTATATTGAATAGGCTAACCCTCTTATACAAATCATCTTAGCTCACTTGGCCGCCTTTATTTGTAAACGCTCTCATGTAACGATTTTAGCCTATTTTACATGTAAAAAAAATGAAATATCTAATTTAGTCAGTAACTTTTTTTGATCATCTAATCTAGTTATTTATTCGTTTAAAAAGGGGACAATTCCGCACATCTTCCTTGATAATAATTTTAGCTGTCTCTACTGGGAGATTTTGACACCTCGACAGATTTTGGGAAATTATATCTATTGCTCTTACCGATCTATACATGGCAGCAATTTCATTCAATGATTTTACTGGATTATAGGAGTTCAAGGAAGATTTCAAGCTGTCTGAAAGTATCATTGGTTTATTCAAATGATCTAACCTTCTAATTCCTTTTCTAATGCTAAATAAGGCCTGAGCAATTGGCCTAAGATTTTATTAATTTTCCAATCATCTGAATCTCGTCTTGTATGTTGAATATAATTATCCTCTGATTGGTTTCTTTCTTTATAAAGAACATCTTTCAAAAAGTTACTTTTCATTATTGCAGAATCCCTTTTGACATACTTTTTCTTCCTTTGTTTATTACTTGTATCTTCAACAGAGTCTAAGAATTTTGCCTAAATCGTGGTGGACATTGGAATTATGCCGAAATGCATTCGATTTTCTGCTGAATCGTTGCTCGCAAATATTACAAATATAATACAACACTCATATACTTTATAACAAAGTTATATGAGTTACTCTGAGTAACTTAAAATGTATATTTTTGGATGTGTATTCAGGGATCTAAATGAATATTACAAATATGTTTCATTTAATCCCGATTGCTTGAGGGACATGATCCTAATTTATCTATTTAAGTTCTAAAATAAAATCCTGTCATCGATATGCAATCTTATTTAATTAGAATTTGGTTTATAAGATGTTATGAAAATTAATGTCAAAGAACGGTGTGATGTTTCTAGCAATGGGCAAACTAAAATTCGATATAGAAAAAACCATGTGTTGAGGCCCAGAGATTCAATATTCAGAGATTGGAGTTGCTAATAGTTGATATTAAAAATAGATGGATACGGGATTTTAGTCATCAACTCTGAAGCTGGACGATGTGATTTAATTTGAAGAATGAAAAGATGTGGCCAGCGCTTCCTGTCAACAGCTGGAAGAAAACATATGAAACGTTGCATATGTTAACGCAGATCGTTGGAAAGATTCGCCTTGCTACAACCCCAATGGAAAATCATTGGTGGAACTCTACTCTGTATGTTACACCAACTGGATTAACAACCTCTGTCATGTACCATAACGAAGTTCCATTCAAGATCGATTTTGATCTGAATAATCATTTCTTGGTAATTAAACAAGCTTTTTACCACGAAAAAAGAATCCCATTAGAGTCACGGGCCATTGCAGATTATTATAAAGATATAATGTCAACACTTGAATCAGTAGGAATATCGTTAAAGTTATGGAGCACACCAGTTGAGGTAGAGAGTGGTATCCCATTTGAAAAGGACTACATACACTCAACTTACGATGGTGAGGCTGCCAACAAATTTTGGAGAATCCTTGTCCAATCTTCGCGACTATTCACAGAATTTCGATCCAGATTCTTGGGCAAGGTCAGTCCAGTTCACTTTTTTTGGGGGGCTTTTGATTTAGCTGTAACTCGTTTTTCAGGCCGAAAAGCTCCAACTCATCCAGGTGTTCCCAACTGCCCACAGCACGTCATGGTAGAAGCATATTCTCATGAAGTCAGTAGTTGTGGATTATGGCCAGGAGGAGGACCGTTTGAAGGACCTGTGTATTATTCATATTCTTATCCTGAACCGCCGGGTTTCAGGGATGCTAAGGTCAAGCCGGCCGAAGCATATTATGAGACCAAGATGGGTGAATTTATTTTGCCATATGAGCAGGTGCGTACAAGTCATTCGCCTGAACAATCGCTACTCAGCTTTCTTCAGAGTACTTATGAGGCTGCGGCCACAGCTTCAAAGTGGGAACGCAACTTATTAGAACGACATCAAGGGTAGTTTCTAGGATCCGACATTATCTTCAGATTATCATTGACTTGTTGGGCTTAGGGATTAACTCTCGTAAATATGGATTCAAACATTGAAGTTAATTATATTCAAAATGACCTATAAGATAAATGGCTGTGAATGGAAAATATTAACAAATTCTTTATAGTCATAAAAAGAATTTATTTCTTTTATTATTCTGCATCTAAATTCCATAGATGACTTCAATTTATTATCATAGATTTAAGAGCCAGTAGGTATTAAGTCCAACATTGTGTCATTTAGTCTTCGTCACAATTTCATATACTTTGCTATCATATATTTCAAGGATGCGCGCTCACGTATGTAATTATTAAAAGAGGTCATCTCGTATGTCAAAGGGATTCAAGCTATAAAGATATAGTATCAACATTCTTAAATCGATTTATTCAGAGTTTAATCATCCTTCAGATCTTCATAGTCGATATGATCAAGGAACTAATGTTAATTTGGTGATAACTGCTATGGTGTGGACTCGTTGCCATATACAATACGGGCCCGAAGGGCTTCCGGACGATATCAGTCCTTTAAGAGGGGTTCCTTAGCAATAAACAAAAAAAATTTATAAATTGAGAATAGCCTAAAGCCAAAATATGTCTGGATAAAAATTGGTATTAAGTTATTAGATCATTGTTATTTTATCCGCCATGGTTTAAATTAGTTCCGCTCAAACCCAATGAGCCTTGAGATCCTAATGAGCCTTGAGATCCTAATGAGCCTTGAGATCCTAATGAGCCTTGAGATCCTAATGAGCCTTGAGATCCTAATGAGCCTTGAGATCCTGTTGGTCCTGTTGCTCCATAAGACCCTGTTGGTCCTGTTGCTCCATAAGACCCTGTTGCTCCTGTTGCTCTTTGGGGTCCTGTGTCAACTGTATCACCTGTGTCAACTGTATCGCCTGTGTCAACTGTGTCAACTGTATCGCCTGTGTCAACTGTGTCAACTGTGTCAACTGTATCGCCTGTGTCAACTGTAT
>DATEOO010000061.1:0-5242 GCA_035274085.1 Candidatus Nitrosocosmicus sp. | reverse complement strand
TGATCCCATATATGTTGAATCATCCAATGGAGATGATTATCATCATCAATTTATGCTAAAATTCCTGTCAAGTTAGTTGGAGATTCTAAGGATTCAAATACTATGGAAATAAAATATATCAACTTAAATATTTTCTACTTTAATAATTTTCCATGTATCGTTACATTGATGCCTCCGATAATTCTCATTTGATAAAAGATAAAACATATAAAAGAATCAAAAACAATCTTGATGATTTTATGACTAGTTTTCCTTCATCAAAGGACAAGGAGTTGCTATTCAAAATGGCATCAAAGGTTTATTATAAGCGAAACAAGGCCATACAAACAAAATCCGAAAGTGATACGGAACTACTACTTTCAACACTAATGGCTACAATAATAGAACAGAATTTAGAAATAAAAAAACTAGAACAAAGTATGCCATGAGATATTTTGTTATAGGTAGCAAAAACAGATTTCTTTATACGTTGACTGTTATAATATCACTATACTTATACTTTTTATTTTAAAATCAAATTTTTATAGGTAGCTATATCGGTATTGGTCAACTCTATATTTGAAACAATATTACTGGTCTATTATGATATTATTCTATTATTTAGTAAAATCCCATTTATGACTCAAAAATAAAAAAAGTTATTAGCAGCTGCCCTTTGCCCAACCTACTTTATATCCCTTGGCTACTTCGCCTGTCCCTGGGTTATATGACAAACAATGGTTATGATCATACCAACCTTGTTTACATCCTTCTACCCATGCATGTGACTTTCCAGAGTACTCTGTACAATAATAAGCAGCATGTGCGCTTTCAAAGTTCAGTAGCGAAGGAGCCAATGCAAGTGAAGCAGTAGCCAATATTATGGCAAATATATTTACTCTTATTTTCAATTTAATTGTAATTGATCCAGCTTATATAAAAATATTATACGAACGGAATATGTTCATAAAATTATTCTATGATAACGAGGAATAACAATGAATTCTCATTCCATCTTACGGGAAATGTTAATATATTGAAATTTTGGTTTTCATTACTTTATTTTGCAAAGTATTCATAATATATCATTAGACCTATTTTATATAATATAATAAAATGGTTGATACAGATTGAGCAAGATATGTATTAAATACTAATACCTATATTTAAATTGGTTACAAATGAGAATTTGACGGACTTGACATGAAATAATTTGTTTTAAAGTAGCATACTACATGTGCAAAAAAAGTTTCAGTCTTTTATCAGGAACTTGCAAGAAACCCCTATGAACTGAATAGGGAAATAGGGAAATAAACTATTCAGCTAATATTTATTATTTCTTTAATTCTCTATTTAGAGTCCACTGAACCATCAGGATTTGGAATAAACTTGTTAATGTTAGGCATCTTATGATATTGTTCATTTATTTTAGCAGCATTAGATAGGTAATTCTCTTTTGTGAGGTCCAACTGCTTGATCATTGAATTTTTTGATTCCTCATTTAGAGTTAAGAAATCTGATTCTATCTTTTCAATAGTATTTACAATCTCGCTATTTCCAAACATGCTAGAATAGGTTCTCATTACAGAAGCATTAGCTTTGATCATTTGTTTCTTTTGATTATATGCATTTTCAACCATGTTTTTGAATTGAGTATAATAAAATTCGATCATTTGTACATGTTGATTATATGCATTTTCAACCATGTTTTTGAATTGAGTATAATTTATTTCCATTGTTTGTTTATTCTGATTATATGCATTTTCATATATGTTTTTGAATTTTTCATTTTCAGACATAGCATACGGTCTAATTTTATTTTTAGAATTAATTATTTAAATATTGTTATTTGTTGCTTGTTAGTACAAGTCTGGTCTCTCAGGCGTTTCGATTCACGATTATGATGGCCACAGCCACAAACAGATTGAACCAGTTTATCTGATTTGAGTAATTAGTTTGGGTATTGTCGCAAGTTGCTTCAGTTTATTAAATCACAACTAAATCAAGGTCATTCTCGCTAGGCTTCTTTGTTATGATTGGAGAGATGTTCTTTATATGTTTACTAATTCTTGTCCATGTTTGTTTAACTTCGTGTTTACGTAGGAGAACATCGTATTTCTTTAGTGTACCAAATTGCTTTTGCTTTTGCTTTTGCTTTTGATTCCGCTAAATCATATCATATAGTCATATTCCATAAAATTCGAAAGAATTATAAATTTTGTAATGACAATACAAAAAATAAATATTCAATACAATGCATTGAATAATGAATTATCAATTCTTTACTGTTATTTTTATGCTTTTTGTATTAGTGATATCGCCTTCAAGTCTAGCATTAGCATCTACATCTTCTGATTCGGACGGAGATAATGATGACTTTCTCAATATCAGAGAAGCAACGATAGATGCAGATACAGACGAAATAAGTGCATTTCTTGAAACTCATGGACACATTCCAACGAATGGTGATGAAGGTGGCTTTGGATATGGTGTATTAACTGATGAGGGATTGGATGCTGTGGTAGTTAGTACAACTCATGCAGGAGTTCAAGATAGTGAAGAACAATCAAATTCTAGTGATCCGGTATGGCATAATCACTATGTAACATTGGGCCAAGATTCTGATTATTGCAGAAATGATCCAAAGGTAGAATCTATAACTTTTGAATCCCCCGGACAAGTCGATATTAGAGATGATAATGCTGACTTGACAAAACTTCCAGCTTCATTCTCAGGCAAAGATGCCTTAACCGGAGCGGACTTGACAATAAATCCTGGAACCAGCGTTAAAGATGTAGTATCTTTTAAACTGGCGCCGCATTTTAATGATAATGGTGAGTTGGAAGCTGTTTGTGTAACTAATCTCCAATCCGCTGAGAATATTATATTTGATAATAACAATGCCAATAGTAATAGTGACAGTAATAAAGATGATAGTTCTAGTTCTTCCAATGATGATAGTAGCGAAGCATCACAAGGAATATACCAATCACAAATATCAACCCAACTCGGTGTTTGTGTATCAGGTGATGGCACCTTTTTTTCATGTAACAATTTGAATGCACAAAATCAAGCAAATAGCGGAAATAACGCAGCAGCACAAATTGGTGGCAGCAACGATGACGATGAAGATAACGATCAAGAAAATGACAACACAGCTAACCAAGGAATAGGTCAATCACAATCTTCTAATCAAAATGCTCTATGTGTATCAGGTTCTGGAACTTTTGATTCTTGTAACAATTTAAATGTACAAAACCAACAAAATAGCGGAAACAATTCACTAGCTCAACAAGGCGGTAATGGTAGTAGTAGTGGCAATTCAGCCATTCAGGGAATAGGCCAGTCACAATCCTCTAGCCAAGGTAGTAGTACTGTACTATCTGGCTACAACACTGCTGGTTCTGGAAACAATGCAAACAAACAAAGCCAAACCAACACTGGAAACAATGCACTAGCTCAACAAGAGCGGTAGTAGTGGCAATTCAGCCTTTGATAGTCACATCAAATAATCAAATAGCAAGTTCATATTCCTCGTGCAATTGCATTTACTTAATAAAGTCTATTCTGCAACAGCGATGTAAATAGGAGTTCCTAATACAACTTTTCTGTTATCACCACCTGCAACTAGTTTTTGGGCCAAAATTTCCAGATTTTGTAAAGGTCCTTCCATTTGATCTGTTGCAAGCCTTACAGATTCTAAATAAGATTCATCATTGAGGGCAAATGTTCTGCTCACTCCTTCTATCTCATACTTATCTCGAGTAGTCACTGGAATATCTAATTTCTCACTTAATTTGTTTGCTATCGCAACAGACAATGAATGTGAGTGAGCATGAGAACTTTCTCCTTCTCTGTCTACAACATGATGTATCGATCCACCTAGGCCTAATACTGTTCCAGCATCAGTAATACCACCAAAATAAACAAATTGGGACGTTTCATCTCTACCATAAGAACCCCAACGCATAGGAAGCATTCCCTTGAAATACTGTTTTGGGGAATCTACTGTCCCGACAGCACCTTCCTTTTCTAGATAACTAGAAACTAAATCTAATTTGTCATAGATCGTTTTCCCACTATCCGGATTTGCTGTTAGAGTAGAACTAAATCCAGCATTAATATTTGATTCATTATCAATGTTGTCCAAGATAGTTTTTAGAATTTGAGGATAAAGTGTATCTATTTTAGTTTCAGAAACACATAGATGGTGTTTCACATCAATTTCACGATTTTATATATTATACTAAAATGTAAACTTTTAGCGTCTAATCTATTTTTTTTTGAGTTGATGCCTTCTACATATAGTTATCATGGTATTTTATAAATAGGTAAGCTATGAATTAGAAGTTGAAAATTTAGGATTTGATAATTGTTTTCCTTTTCGAAAACAAAACTGTAACTAAACTATGTCAAATATTAGCATGAATTGTTTGATGTTATTATAACTAGAATATTGGAGCTTGACTTTAGAGCCCTATAAAGTGCCAAGAAAGAATATTTTACTTTTTGATAGATTTCTGTGCTTTGGTGATTATCGATTCTACATGTGATGGTAAATTCACTTCATGAATTTCCTTTTTAATTTTTCGTTTACTTATCAAATATTGGTATACAAATTGGGGAGCAATTGAATTGACATTAGAAAAATCAATTATAATATCATCTGAAGGGATATCCTCAATCAATTTTTGAATAAAAATAGCAGCACTTTTTTTAATTTCCAAATCCTCTGAAATAAAATCTCTAATAAAAATAACATGAATAGCAATCATTGCTGTCATATCAGTTTACATTAGACTACTCTAGATTTGTCTATTTCTATCAATTGTATTTGATGATTGCTACCTATCAGTTTTAGTTGTCATTAGTACTAAGATAATGTAAACTAATGGAAAAGGCAGTATGAAATGTATTTATCTAAAAAAAAGATAGTAATAGCATTAGAACAAATTAGTGAATTAGGGTCACTAAGCCTTCAGTACCAGAGAGCGTACCCGTTACGTAAGTACTATTGTTTGAAGGATTATACTTCAGTGCTAGTGGCACATTATTGACATTTAGTGTTTCTGATATATCATTACTAATACTGTCTATAATAGATACAGAATTTGATACCAGGTTAGCTACATAGATGTTGTTGTTAGCTGGATTAAATTCCAATGCAACAGGTTCGGTACCAACCCCAGTACTACCAAGTAACGTTTGATTCGACCCTCCAATTGCAGAAACAGTACCGGAACCATAATTTGCTACATAGATG
>DATEOO010000060.1:0-3654 GCA_035274085.1 Candidatus Nitrosocosmicus sp. | reverse complement strand
AAAATATCATAACATTTTTATGATAGAATTTACTATAAGATTCCTAGTCATGTAAGATGAGTTTTGAGTCCTCCTTAAATGATGATTCTTTTAGAAAATTTGAAAAATTAAGAGACAATTTTGAATGGTTTTATTCAAATTATGATGGATTGAAGAGAAAATTTGGTAATCAGTATATTGCGGTGAAAGACAAAAACCAAATAGACAATGATTATAACCTTGAAAAATTAATAAGTAGATTGAATTTATCAAACTGCGATGATTCAATTGCAATTGAATATGTGAACAATTGACTCTACAAAACATTTTTCAAAAAGAATAGAATCAGGCAAATAGACACAGTTTAAAGTCTTTTGGTGTAAGATGATTTGAAATATTGGAGATCCCTTTAAGGTATTGTTCTCTCTGAAATGGGACTAGTTAAAATGTTCCTTGATCAAGGCATATAAAAATAAAAGTATAGTATTTCAATTGATTGGATTTCTATTTTTAGTATTTTAATTACATTTTATTCAACATTAGCTATTACTGATTTACTTGATTAGGATAGCGATCAAAACCATAAAAGCACAACGTCTCAGGTTAGAGTAAAGTAATTAGGAAAGAGATGTAAATTACTAACAGAGACCTTCTAAAGCAAATCTATCCTACCTTCAGGGTGGTTCCAAGAATCCGGCTTACGCTATTCATCCATATAGTTTTGTTTGCTTCCTCTCCTACTCCAAGAAGCCTGTTCATCATAAGTCCGTTGTAAACTGCAATCAAACTCATAACTATGGAATCAATTTCGCGATCTTCTAAAATTGTAACTATCTTACCATCCTTGAGGTAATTTGAAATACGTTGTTTCATAACCTCAGTCAGCTTAGTGTGTTGAGAGTATAATACTGATTTTAATTTTTCATTTCGTGTGGATTTTGATAATATTTCTAAAAATATTATATAACTGTTTTCGAAATGCCTAAAGTTATTGTAGTATTCTTTTGTATCGGATAGTAATTTTTGATTCTCGGCAATTTCGCTATTATGATTGGTAATAACGAATAATGAAAACAGTTGTTTTCTTAGATCAACCAAGTTCTTTTCACATAATGCATTAAAAAGATCCTCTTTACTTTTAAAATAAATATATAATGTTCCCTTGCTTACTTTTGTTTCCAATGCTATATCATCCATTCTTGTCTTATCAAACCCTTTTTTAGCAAAACAAATTAGTGCAGCATCGGTTATCCGATCTTGTATTTCCAACTTGTGTCGCACAGTAACCTTTGCGCACATTATTCGTAGATCACTCTATCAGACTTGGAATTTTTTTCCTTAAAGCTATCCATTCTATGGTAAATCCAGGCAAACAAAACCCCTATGAAAGCACCAATTAACATGGTTATAGGCAATATCACTTGTAATGAATTAACAAAACTTGGAATTATATCAACAATTGTTACAAACCCCATCTCTTCCAAATTCACAGGAATAAGATAATTTGAAAGCGTTAGAGGAAGAAGAGGATATCCTATAATATAAAAAAGCGAACCAGATACAGCACCAGCAATTGCGAATTTGAGTTTATTGTTAATTGTTCTTTTACCTAGCGGTAATTTGCTATAAACTAACATGTCAACTAATACATATGGAATAATAGCTAAAAGATAAAAAGGCAGTAAATTAGAAAGTGCTTGAGATGGTAGTATATTGGTAAATGCCGTTAATAAAATGACTCCAGTTGCGATACCGCTAGCAAATCCAAATGTGTGAGCTCTCTTTAGAACAAACAAAAACATGCCTGAATTAATCAAGGGCAAAAATACCAACGCTATTAACGATTCTGCTGTCGGATTCAGATTAAAATTAAACAATTCGCCATCCGAAATGGGCAAAGCAAACATGTAAACATAGGATATCAAAATTAGCCATAGGGCTACGAGCGCAGGTATGGTGAAAATCCTCGCAAGTCGATAAAAGACACCTCTTTTGACAAACATATTTAATCGAATCAGTCCGATTGCTACAGCTAAAGCATTGATTAGCATTCCCGTGATTAACATCAGATGTGTAGGACTCAGAAACCCATCTACTCCGAACGTTTGGTGCCAAATAAAGTCACTTGGGCCAGATATTACTGATATTATTGATCCTACAATAAGTAATTTGAATGATAGTGCTAAACCGCTCTTCTTTAATTCCCTATATTTTAGCACAAGAATACCACCCATAATTGAAGAAAGTGACAGAATACCTATGCCGGTATAAAGTAAGGCATGAGATGGCGTAAAAAAAGATTCAGGGGTTAGCAATAAGTGTGATGTTATATCCCAATTACCACCACTTATCTGCATAATCGAACCAATGGATGCAACCATCAACACAACCAAGGAAAACTTAATAGCATTGGTAGATGGAGAAAGGATTGGTTCCATGTATCCATCTAGCATTTAAGATCATATAAGTATTACTGACCGGTCAGTCAACAAGACCGTTTGAGAGCACACCAGGCTAATTTGCTCAAATCAAACCACAATAAAAAAAAACAGAATACCTACAGTTTCAAGACATGGAAAGTTGGTAATGTTTATCAAATTACCTTTGAAAATATTAATTTTAAATTACCAAGGGATCACGGATAGAAACCTATCATAATATTAACCAATTCTGTATCAGTTGAAAAGATTTTTGACCATCTTTTAAAGTGTAGTTGTTAAATTTCATAATCTCTTTTAAAGGATGGAATATACTCTATGATATTATCATATTTTCTTACAAAGTCATTTCCCTTGGGAGTTGCTATGAATCTTTGTTTTTTTTCATCAAATAATAATAAATCAAGTCGTACCAAGTCAGCCAAATATTCATTTAATCTTTTATATGAACTGTAATAACTAAGTTTATTTTTGGTTTGATATTTACCTATGCAACTCTTTACAATCAAATAAAAGATTTGACATTTATCACGATACTTTGTTTTACCTCTTTCTCTCCCCTTTATCAGCAATCTGATTTCAACTAGTCTATTAGCCTAGTTAGATTAAATGTAGGATAAAAAAAAATGTACTCATTAGTCAAATAATAATCGTTTATTACCAATATTAGAAGAATGTTATAAGATGCTTTTGAAAGAAATTTTTATTTCAAAAGAAAAAATTTTTAATAAGTTTTATTAAGCAATTGTTTCTTGTGTATTAGTTGCTCCTATGATCTTTTATGGGCATAAGATATTGACTGATTGATTTGTAAATTTTCTAAGGTAATACTTGTAATGGTTCTATTAAATTCGGGCTGCAATGGTTCAAATAGCATTTAATAAAAGATTCTAACTGACCTTTAGGTCATAAGCACTTTACAAAATAACAAAAAATTGGAAAGTTCACCAATTCACCGAATTATTATAAGAAAAAACTCTAAACCAATAGTTACCACTATATCAGTTTTTTTTTGAGTTTTGATCTCCAGTCTTTGACCAGCCAATATGTAACCAATATTATTCCAAATATTGGAAATGCGGAGATGAAAACATAGGGAAATACAGCCAAAAAAGTGGAGGGCTCAAAAATATTCATACTAATATACCAAAATATCATATATTTATTTCATATTTTGGAAGAGCGCTAAATTGTTACTTTGTTTTTTTTATGATATTTCGAGAGCCATCAAATTGGC
>DATEOO010000059.1:0-3568 GCA_035274085.1 Candidatus Nitrosocosmicus sp. | reverse complement strand
GACCATCTGACAAATCTTTTAAAATACCCCATGTTAAAATAAGTTTAATTTTTCTCATTATTGACAAAAAAAACAAGAAATAATAACGCTTTTTAAAGCAATACAAATACAACTGTATTAACGATGGAAAGTAAATATAATAATCATTCAAGTAAATCTGTTTATCATGACAAGTGTATCGCATTTTTGAATATTTCTGAAAAGATTCGCTATATTGGAATAATAAATAGATTTGGAAGGACTTTGTCAGGAAAGCTGCGAAAGAATGTGAAACCCTTGTTATCTCCCGAACAGGCCAGAGATGAACATTTTATCGAATCTATGAGACAACAGCTTAGAAATTTTTATGAGTCATCCATTGGAGCAACCATATTCTCTATTACAAAAAATGAACTTGTTACCTTGATATTAGTTCCGTCCAAATCTGATGATGGTGTTCTATATTATGTAACTGTAGACAAGGACGTTTCGTTAGACGAAGCCAATGACATCATAAACAAAATAATTGAAATAGATGGATAAAAGAAAAAAATGTGAAACTGATCTGATCTAATTAGCTAAAATTTATTCTACTTCTCATTTCTTTATCTTTTATAATCGCTGGGTGATTTGTATCTACCAGGATTACTTCAAACCAAGAATACATTCCGTCTTGATAAAGTAAATATGATCCCATTACTCTTAAATTGAGGTATTTTTCATTGACACGTCTTTCAGCTACTCTTTTCATGCTAATACTTTGCTTGATATGAACTACACCAATATGTTTTGGTCTTCTACCTGATATAGGACGTTGCTTTCTCATTCCTCCTCTTCCAACTCGAATTCTTACTACAATTATGCCTTGTTTAGCCTTGTAACCTAGTGCTCTAGCCCTATCTATGCGACTTGGGTGTTCAATCTTGTGTATTGTAGGTTCTCTTCTCCATACATACGCTTTATTCTTTATTTCTGGAGATCTAGTTTTCATCATTGTCTTCCATGTTTCCGCAATATGGCTGTACATGTTTTTGCTTTGTTTTTACCCATTAATATTTTATTTGGGTAAAAAAAGCAATCAAGAAAAAATATCTGGTTAATTATAAATTTAAATAATTTAGGAAAATTTAGAACAAAAACATATAGCAACAGGGCGCAGAGAGAGAAAGAGATTGAGCTATTTATCTATTTAGCGTCTGTGCATTCTTTCTGGTTTTTTCTGTCCTGGTTGAACCCTTTTTTCAAATCTTTTTACGAAATTATTCTTATTCCTAACTTTAGATGAAGGGCTAGTTCTTTCACGTGCTTGTATTTTGGGAGTTTGACCTCTGACCTTTCCAGCTTTAGTTAATGATCCGTGAGTCGGCATAATACCTTAATATTGGAACTCATATTTATTATATGCATTTTGAAATTAGAATATTACAGGCAACAATTACCCGAATAAAAATATTCATGGCAATCAAATACTAAATCACCATTATTTAAATTAAAGAATCTCATAATTTGATTTGCAAGTAATGTCAGTACTGAAACTAGAATACGCGGAAGAAATCCAAAGACTAAAAAAAGAAAAAAATGCTATAATTCTCGCTCATAACTACCAAATTTCTGAAGTTCAAGATATATCTGACTTTATTGGAGATTCTCTTAAATTATCTAGATTAGCTGGTGAAACAGATGCTTCCACTATTGTATTTTGTGGTGTCCATTTCATGGCTGAGACAGCCTCAATAATTAGTCCAAACAAGAAAGTCTTGATACCTGATTTAGAAGCTGGATGTTCACTTGCTTCTTCTATTAATCCACAAGAACTTTTAAAATGGAAAGGTGAAAACCCGGATGCTATGGTTGTAAGCTATGTGAATACATCTGCAGAGATAAAAGCTTTATCGGATTATTGCTGCACCTCCTCTAACGCAGTAAAGGTCGTACAGAGTATTCCAAAACACACTCCCGTCCTATTCTTGCCCGACATGTTTTTGGGAGCATATGTTGCAGAAGTAACAAAAAGGGATAATATCAAGATATGGCCAGGTGAATGTCATGTACATGCCGGTATTACAGACAAAGATATCAATTTGATGTTACAAAAATATTCTAAAGCAGAATTTTTAGTCCACCCTGAATGTAGCTGTACATCCTCTGCACTTTATCACGTATCTAAAGGGGATATTAATAGAGATTGTAAAATCTTGTCAACAGAAGGAATGATGAAAGAGGCTAGCTCATCAAAAAACGATCAGTTCCTAATAGCTACAGAGATAGGAATACTTCATAGGATGCAAGAAGAAAATCCCTCTAAAGAATTTATTCCTGTAAAAAAAGACGCAATATGCAAATATATGAAAAAAATAACTATGGAAAAAGTATACAACTCACTCCTTAATGATGTTTATGAAGTTAAAGTTCCTGAAAAAATAGCAAAAAAAGCCATAATACCAATAGAAAGAATGCTTGCAATCACCTGACCTAGTCCATGAGTATTTGAAATGATCTCGGACTTTAATAGTGCAAAAAAAGCCATCATACCTACCTAACCAAAAACTCTACTGGATTCCCAGACCAAAAGTATCAATCCATAATTTGGTAACTGTTCCTCTATACATGGGGATTGAGTTAAGTTAAGTTCCCTATGGTAGTGGGTATGTTATACTGTAAAATTTGATTTCGTATTCTCTAAATATAATTCCATGCACATAAAGATGTTTGCATTGAATATATCCTATTTGTAATTTTGTAATTTAGTAATTTGTAGTACATCGTGCTCTCAAGTATTGGATAATTGATTATTAAAATAATTATGAATACGGTAGCCACAATCAATTATTGTCATATGATATTAACGATCCAGAGATGAAATTGGAGAAATTCATAACATCAAAAGGAGAAACATAGCAAGAATAAGAATCTCCCGATTCTAATGATCGTCTTTATGCTATCTAAAAATGTCTATAGTGTACCTTCTAGTTATCAATTAATTAATTAATTTTTCTTGATTCTAGAATCTTAATAATTTGATCTACTTTCTCCTCCAAACTAGATACTCGTGATTCCAGATCCTTGATTGTAGTTAGGTTAACTGAATCATGTAAAGAGGGTACAATTTCCTTCAACTTCTCCTGTATTTCTTTTATAGCTTTGGTATTTTCTGTGGATGTCGTTGATCCCGATGAACCTGGCTCTGTGTCGGTAATGTTATTCATAATATGATTAATAATGCAAATTAATAATTTAAGACTTTTCATGACCATATTATTAGAATAATAAGTGTGTAAATCTATGAAATTATCACCATTTTTATGGCTACGTTGTCATAGAATCGTTATCCTCGCCCTCCATTCAGAAATATATATGGTTATTAGTAACAGTTGTTATCTGTGGGAACAGGAACCAGAGTTGAATATGATCACAGCATTCAACGACATAAAACAAGTTTAGAATTTGGATTCGATATTGGAGAAGAAAGTGTGTTAGGAATAATACAAATAAGTACTTTACACAGTGGTCTTCTCAAATGGAAGAATATATATAAAAAATTAGATTTTTTCTTTTATTTATTTACACCTTATATATTCAATTCGCTTTA
>DATEOO010000058.1:0-3512 GCA_035274085.1 Candidatus Nitrosocosmicus sp. | reverse complement strand
TACTGACAATTGATGACAACATCGACATCACTATGTTAGTGAAAGAATATTGTAAGAAGGAGAAAATTGATTGTAAGGAGATCAACGATGGTCAAAAAGGATTATTTGAGATTCAAAAACGGCATTATGATCTAATACTTTTGGATATCGCCATGCCATTTTACACAGGGTTTGACATATTAAGGCAATTGAAAAAACAAGGAGTGCGAGATCAATGCATAGTAATACTAACTGGTACCAATTTGAAGATAGAAGATATTGCTGACTGTATGGATGTTGGGGTAAGAGAAATCCTTAAAAAACCGATAGGATTGGACCTTCTTGATAAGGTTGTGAAAAGGTATTTGACTAATGAAAGATGGCCTGTTCATCAATAACATGCATAACCTACTTGGCCGGTGAAAACTTAGCCAATTAGATATATATCACATATCAGCCGTTTAACAACTGGAAAATTAAAACTATTTTATCAAATATTTTAGAAATTTGGTGCTTTCTGATTATTTTTCATTTACCTTGGCTAAAATTGCCTTATGAAGAGAATAAATTGACATCATCGGGCGGGTATAATTATTTTCGTTTGACACATTCCATATATGTATTAAGTTTCTATTAAGTGTATCATTGAAGTAGATTTTTGTAATTGGTGTCAGAATTTTAAACAAATTGCGTTTGAACTGGTGATAAACAACAAGTAACAGATGTTGGAAATTTTATCAAACCTCGAGATCGTATCTTAAAAATTTGCCCAAAAGTTTTGAAAATAACAATTATATTAAATTCAAAGATGAATAGGATATGACAAGAGTAAAATTCTATAGCAATCAACAGCTTTCAGAAGTTGAAAAAAATATCAATGAATTTCTTAAAAAAGAAGAGGTAAAACAATTAATTAACATCAAATTTGCTGGGGTTAGTAACAACGGTGGTAATGAATACACTGCGTTAATTATTTATGAAGAAAATATGACATCTGGTAAGGAAGATCCTCAAATGTATGAATAGATCTAATTTAATTTAGAAACTCTAAATTTACATTTTAAAACTTTATAAAAAATAATTAATCTAGCTTGATTAATTTAAGAAAGGTGTATTTAGAATAAAAGCTCTGACGTCTAATAACCTTTTTCGTAAAGTCATGATATTAATATTTGCAGCAGAGGCAACCTTTGCTTGAGATATTTTTTGTTTATGTTTTCTGCACGTTATGTAAAGAATGGCTGCAGCTAAAGAGAGTGGATTCTTACCTGAAAATATGCTTTCATTTTGTATTGCCAATAACATATCCGTGGACTCTCTAACAGTTTTCTCAGAAATATTAGCCACGTCAGCAATTTTCCGAATAAAAATAGAGGGTTTGAATTGGACATGATTAATTCTAAGCTCTCTTGTAAGGAGCCTATAGCACTTTGAAGCAAAGATCTCGTTTGCTTGTACTATTTGTGATATTTCTTTTAACGTTCGAGGAATACTAGAACTTTTACATACTACGTAAACACATGCAACAATCATTTCCTTTATTGACCTTCCCTTTGTTAGACCCTTATCAACAGCCTTATTGTAATACAAAAGTGCATCCTCTATACAGACTGAGGTCAATGATAACTTGTTTTTTATCCTGCCCAACAGATCTAGGGCTATCTGTAAATTTCTCTTTTTATTTGAACAGCTAATTACTTTACTATAAAATTTAATCATATTGCGTACCTTTCTGCTAGAAACTATCTTTGCGCTTTTAGTATTATAATCAGCTATAGTAGTTGACATCTCATTTTCATTTAGAATTCTAGAACCTGGAGCGACAGTATTAATATCGCTATTATGATTATAGAAATCTACATCTGATTCAGTATCATATAGTTTGTCCTGGACAACAATACCACATAGTTTACAAATTTTTTCGCCATTCTCATAATCATAAATAACAGAATGATGGTGGTGTGATTGAAGCTGCTGCTGTTGCTGCTCATGAAGTTGTTGTATATCTTTAATATTCTTGACAATTAGAATATTAGACATTGTCAAAGTATTAGTAAAACACTATAACTATTGGTTGTTTACACATGGAATTTTTGCCACATATATATTACAAATGGATACAAATAGTTACAGATGTTATTTTATAGATAGTTTGATGCCTTGCTTAATACCTCTATATGGTAATTGTTAATTATCAAAACTATATTAACAGAGAAAAATAGAAGAGAAGAATCTGTATTCATAATTTATACTATAAAAACTTTGTTGGCTACTATACCTTAATGAATATCCGAAATGTTTCCATTCCAGTAGTAATAACCATTAGTTTGGTACTATTACTAAATGCCGGAAGCTCTAATATCTATGGTCAAATAATAGGTCAAACAAATCAGACCAATCAAACAAGTGGACAAAATACAACCCAACAAGCACAACAACAATTACAACAAGCTAATCAGCAGATGCAACAAGCACAACAACAAAAAGAACAAGCACAACAACAATTACAACAAGCCAATCAAACTCAACAGCAACAACAAGGTAATCAATCAAACCAAACTCAACAAGATCCCAAAATGAACGAAAAATTGCTCAACTACACAAATGCTGCAATACTTGCATTAAATGACGACAATACTAGTGCGGCACAAGATAATCTAGTTCAGATTCAAAACGCATTGATCAATGCCAGTGGAAAACAAGTAGTAATAGTTCCAGCTCCGGCAGTAGCACCTTCTTCATCAGATGATGATGGAGATTCGGGCTAATTTTTTATTTTATATATTTTCTATATTCACCAATTCAAATAGATCTTGTTTTAAACCTGGAAATTACTAGTTCACTTTAAGCCTAAATGATAGTACCAAAAAATATGCATCCATATTAACAATAGAGAAAGAGAAAAGATATTTGCTTATCTTATTGTAAATTGTTCCTATATTATGATCAGGATCTTTTGAATAGATTTGGATCTAGTTAAAAATTGCAAATATATTTATCTCAAACTTTTGCCTTGTAGCTATTTAATCTATTCTACAAAACGATGTACATGCAATATGTAATGTTTGCATGTATCCTCTCGTTAATCGTTGCACCTATTGTCAATGTAAATCAAGAACTACTCAGCTTAGATGAAATTGATAAGATCTTTAACAATTTGACTCCTGGTTTAATCGGTGGAAAAGAAGACTTTACCCAAAATAAGAATGAGGTAATTAATATGAATTCTCATCATTGACTAAATGGCTTAATTGTTATTTATATGAATTGTCTTTTTCAGATACCTTTTTTATTTGTCCTCTCTTCATCCAGTAACGATCCGACAATGATTAAAAACCTCCTAGCTAGAAATTCTTACAAATTAACGAGTATTAAATTATGTTCTAAATTTAAGATGAATATAAGAATTAGTTACTTGCTCCTTACTAGTAAATCAATCCTTATCTTGAGGCGATAAATCAACATGGACTTTATGTTATCTTAGATATAAAATTTTTATAAAGATTTTTATTTTATTCTAAATTTTATAATAA
>DATEOO010000057.1:0-5603 GCA_035274085.1 Candidatus Nitrosocosmicus sp. | reverse complement strand
TCATCCCCCATTTAACCTCTGGTGCCCTAAAAGAATTAAAAGATACCCTCAAATGGAAGATATTCGATCGAAGTCTAAAAATCTTTTATTATACATTTTAAATAACCCATTTTAAAATTGAATTCTATGTCTCAAAATACAAGAATTGATAAGGATTCACTAGGTGACGTGGCCGTACCAGCAGATGCATATTATGGTCCATTCACTGCAAGAGCAAAGGAACAATATCAGATAACAAAACTTCATCCACATAGGAATTTTGTCAAATCATTCATTATGATAAAAAAAGCAGCTGCAATAACAAACCAGAGCCTTGGAGTATTGTCCCCTGAAATTGCCAAAGCAATAATAAACACCTGTGATGAAATTTTGGCGGGAAACTTGTCAGATCAATTTGTAATAGAGACTCTTAATTCTGGAGCAAGTACAGCTTTTAATATGAATTGTAATGAGGTAATTGCAAACAGGGCACTCGAAATCCTTGGCAAATCAAAGGGTGCTTATGAAATAGTCAGCCCAAATGACCATGTGAATATGTCCCAGTCAAGTAACGATACCTCGCCTACGGCTATTCATATTTCCATAATCCTCAATGGTCAAGAGTTATTAAAATCATTGGACCAGTTGATCCATTCAATCGAAAAGAAGGCGTTCGACTTTAAAAATGACATAAAAATAGGTAGAACTCACTTGATGGATGCAATTCCTGTAACTATGGGGGATGAATTTAGTTCGTACTTGTTTGCACTTACAAAATCGAGGGAATATGTTAGTAAATCTTTGGAACAACTTTACTATGTCGCCCTGGGGGGTACAGCAGTAGGAACAGGAGCAAATACCCCAAAAGGTTACCAAGCTCTTGTGGTGGAAAATCTAGCCAATATTTCTGAACTTCCATTGAAACCATCTCCTAACTTATTCTACTCCCTGCAAAGTAAGCTTGATGTTGCGAATTGCTCCTCAGCGATAAAAAATCTTGCCGTTGAATTGACTAAAATGTCAAATGATTTTAGGTTGATGGCTTCGGGACCTACAGCAGGATTTGCAGAGATCACTATTCCGGCTGTTCATGCAGGCTCATCGATAATGCCAGGAAAAGTCAATCCATCCCTATCTGAGACATTGAATATGATTTGTTACATTGTGATCGGAAACGATCTTTCAGTTACCCTTGCATCTCAGGCGGGACAGTTTGAATTAAATGTCATGCTTGGAGGGTTGGTTAGATCGGTATTAGATTCTACAGATATGCTCATTAATTTTCTGCCCATATTCTCAAAAAATATGGTCGATGGAATACAAATCAACAAACAAAAACTTCAATCAAGCGTAGAGAGGAGCCCTGTGCTGGTAACATTATTGAACCCAATAATAGGATATCTAAAAGCAGCTGAAGTTTACAAGGAAGCCATGTCAAGCAACAGAACCATTAAGGAAGTAATAATGGAGAGAAAATTGATGAGCGAAGAGGAATTCGATAATGCATTATCCAGAGAAAGGATTCTATCATGATATACCCAACATTCCTATTTCTTAACTCAGGGATGGTATTGACCATGGTATTGACAGATATCACAATGCTTGAATTGTTCACCGTCTAGATGGTTAAAGTGTACTCCGCAGGTCTTACAAGTATGATGAGAATCCTCAAAGCCATCGGTAGCTACGAAATCGTTACTAATTAAGCTTGGGCTTTTGCAATTTATACATCTGCAATTGCATTCCATATTTATATTCATTTATATTATTATAAAAAATGTATTGTTTAAATTGTATAAACAATATATAGAATGATACAATTGAAGAAAAACATTTCTCCTTATTTTCTAAGTCTAGTTCTTTTTTTAGTTATATTATCCTCACTAGCCTATAAAGAAATCGAAAGTATCCAAGGACAACAGCAAGAACAGAATCAAACAGCTTTGGTGTCGGTTGGGGGAGCTAAAATCATGGCTATTCTTTCAACGACGCCTGATTCTCAGTCTAAAGGATTAGCAATTAAAGATAATCTTAATGAAAACGAAGGAATGCTATTCGTTTTTGACTCACCTCAAAAATATTCCTTTTGGATGAAGGACATGAAATTTCCTATAGACATTCTCTGGATTAACTCAACTGGACAAATCGTTCACATAGAAAAAAATCTCCCGCCATGTGTCTTACTTCTTCCGTGTCCTTCCTATGCTCCAAATGATAATTCAATGTATGTACTAGAAGTGGTCTCCAATTTTACAAATAAATATGGCGTGAGTGTTGGAGACTCTGTCGACTCTGATGCTATAATGAACGGTCAACATTGAAATTTTTTACTATGATTTGAACCCATCAACCAATTTATTATGGTGGCTACAGAGACATTGCAATCTTGGAGCTTCATTTTTTGATATTACTTGGATTTTTTTTAATTGCTTGACTGTATAAATTGACTTAAGAAAATTAAAGCAAGTTTCACAGACATACATATCTAAATAAGCTAGCAATTGGCAATTAAATTGTTATTATGGCTTGATGAATTCAATTATATCAAGAAAAGGGGATTTTATCCTAGTTTGATATTATATTTCTAGCGGCAATAGCCTTTGGTGGGATAATAGTTCGAGTATGAAGTATTAAGGAGGATAAGCTGATCGTCGATTTTAGGCCATCCACCGATTTCAATTCAAAAACCCATTCTATTTTGGATTATCAGTATTTATTTTTGCTGTCAATAAGATGCATTTCTTATCTATTGTATCTGCGCTCTAAATTCTACTTCACTACATACATCGACAATTTTGATTTTTGCTTACTACAAGCATGCAAATACTTTACAAAAGTCAAATACTTGCCAATACAATAAGTTATTAATACGCAAAAGAATTTCGCATTATAGACTATATGATATGTTAACACTTAAAAATAGGTAGTATTGTAAAAGAAGATATTATGGCTGCCCGCAAAAGTACGACTAGAAAAATAAGACTATTGAAAAAAATCAAGCAAAATAGACCGGTGCCAGCCTGGATCATTATTCGGACTCACCGACATGTTAGAACAAATCCAAAAAGAAGGTCATGGCGTAGATCAGATGTGAATATAGGATAAAGAGGGAGATAATACAAAATGTCAACAGTTGAGGATACACTAGCAAGAATATATACAATAAATTTCAGTAAAGCATGGTTAACACCAAAGCATAAGAGGACGGATAGAGTAGTTAACATGATTAAAGAATTCGCCATAAAGCACATGAACAGCTCACAAATTAAGATTGATCAAGAGCTGAATCGATACATTTGGGAAAGAGGCAAAACTAATCCTCCCAGAAAAGTGAGAGTTAGGATTGTGAAAGATGAAGATGATCAAGTTATAGTATCACTATACGAAGACATCGTCATAGAATCAGATTCTCAACCTAAAACAGAAACATCAAAGAAGGTTGAAGTGGAAGATGATACGACTGTGACTGAAGAGGATATAGCAGAAAAGACGAAATAAAAGTGACTTAATTTAATTTTTTAGTATGGTTCAAATAAATTACTATTTTTTAATTTGTTAACCGCATAATAAATAAAATACCAATTAGTGGTCATACTGTTAGATTTATTTTCCTTTTTATCTTATCAAAATCAATTATATGGTTTTTTGATTGCTAAAGCAAATCCTGATTCAATATCTTTAAAATAAGGTAACTGAATATCATCCATCGCTATTTCAGGTTCAAAATCTAAAATATTTTTCTTCGGAATCAAAAAGTTCAGCGGATCGTACCCTGAAATTATGTCGTTATTCGTTTTAACCAAGATATGGCATTTAGTAATATCATTCCCTTCTTCGAGTATGTTTATGTCTTGTTCGGCTTCTGAAAACAAATTGTTAGCTGTTTCTATTAAATTTTTCATTATTGAAACCCTTTCGGTGGGTTGGTACAAATAAAGAGAACATTTTTGTATACTAGTAATATCAATTTTTTCTGTCAGCTTAGCCATTGTTTCTATAAAGGCATTTTCTATACCATTTGTTGATTTATTAGAGAGAAGAAAATTCAATTTGTCTGGAAAACTCTTGATTAGTGATTGAACTATTATATCGACAACTGCTGTATTTGTAATTCTGTAGCATTGTTGTATGGAGATATCATAATCGTTTCTTATTATTGCATTGTTATCAATTACTATAACACTGTTGACGAATTCACATAAAAAAGAAAGGGATACTCCGCAACGAAATAACTTTTCTTTCTCAAATCCAAAAGGAAGTATAGTCAAGCATATTATCTCCCTACTTGTCTTGCTCTTTAGCATTTGAGATAAAACTGGCAATACTGCTGATCCGAACTTTGAAGCCAAGTTTCCAACAATGATAATAGATTGGTATTGGTTAACCTTTGATAAAATATCTTTGGATGATTCCAAAAATGTTTTTCTAATCTGGTCTAAAGTTGGATTAATTATGGATGGAACGCTTATTACAATTTTATTTTTATAATTCGTGGAGGTCGAGGTTTTATTTTCTAAAAAAAGATAATCTACGTTTACTCTTTCTAATACTTCAGTTGTTATCTTTATCCCTGCATTCCCAACACCAATAATGCACGTATTCAAGGTATTAGCATTTTTCAATCGTCATTAACAAACCTTAGTTGATAGATAAAAGTGTTGTGTAATCCATTGTACCTACACACTAAACTGGAATCGCGTTTAAGACATGATTTGAATATGATATTACCTTGACTCTGATCTTTGCGCCCATGAAAGGATTGCCAAAATATAGCATGCTATTCTTATACGGGCCAGTTTTGATAACGGTATTTTCTTCTTTTTGATCTTTGTTTTTTTGAAGGTCCTTTGATTCCTGGGTTCTTGACTGATCGTTTGTATGGTAATTCTTTTTCAAAAATGACTCATCAGGGTCTCTTTCCAGAATTATTGATTTGTAAAAATCATTTCTACCCTTCAGCCTTCCGTCTTCGATCTCGTTGATGATGACATCGCCCTCCCAGTTTAACCACATGGAATTTCTCTTATTTGCTATTGCTTTAATTAAATTATGCAATTTTTCCGATCTAGATGAAATTATGTCGTCATTGACCTTTCTTAATTTCGAAGCTGCAGTTCCAGGCCTAGAACTGAATTTTGAAGAATTAACTACATCAGGTTCTATAAATGATATTAAATCTAGGGTTTGTTCAAAATCCTCATCAGTTTCTGTTGGGAATCCAGTAATAATATCTGTTGCAATTGTAATTTCTGGAACATTTTCTTTCAATTTTGTAATAAGGTGTTTGGTGGTATCAACCGTGTGTCCCCTTTTCATTTTCCTTAAGATTCTTTCACTCCCGCTTTGAATGGGAATATGGATAAACTTAAAAAGCTTATTACTTTGCGAATAAAGTGTAGATAAATCGTTTATCATTCTATTCAGATACATTGGATTCATCATACCGAGCCTTATCTTAAATTCTTGTTCCATTTTTTCGCAGCTTCTTAATAAATTTATTAGATTGGTTCCAATGTCAAATCCATAACATCCATTATCTGTAGATGTAAGCCAAATTTCCTTACTCCCACGAGTTATATCTTCCCTTATCTGTTTGACTATTTCACCAATCCTATAGCTCCTTA
>DATEOO010000056.1:0-3118 GCA_035274085.1 Candidatus Nitrosocosmicus sp. | reverse complement strand
GAGGTCTTCGTTTGCGCTTTTTAATTTATCTACGGTTTCTTTTAATTGAAGTGTCCGTCGGGCAACTCTTTTCACCAATATATTGTTCCATCGTAGTAATATGATTGCAATAATTGATGCTATTATAGCAATTACTGTGATGATAAGGAAATTGGTAATCTGTTGATTTTCAATTAATTCTAAATTTCCCGATATGGCTTGGGATGGCGTTCTTAGCTCGTGAGCGGCTACATTTATGAACTCTTTTTGCATTTTATCATGGAGCTTGAGGTCTTCGTTTGCGCTTTTTAATTTATCTACGGTTTCTTTTAATTGAAGTGTCCGTCGGGCAACTCGTTTCACCAGTATATTGTTCCATCGTAGTAACATGATTGCAATAACTGATGCTATTATGGCAATTACTGTGATGATAAAGAAATTGGTAATCTGTTGATTATCAATTAATGATGCAACATTGCCCGCTAATGTATGTGGAATTGTAATAAATATGGTGCCGATAGTATTGTTCAATTGGCCATTTTGATTGAATTTGAGACCTGCAACCCCATCATAAGCTATTGTTGTGCCTGTATTATTAAAGATAAATTCACTTAATCCATTTTCTGAATTAAGAGCTTTGCTTATTATGTTATTAAACTCTGCTGATTTATCCTTCAGGATTCTTTCCAAGTATGATTGAAATTCATTTTCAAAGAAATTTCTACCAATGAAAGTCTGATTCTGTGTATATATTATAGTGCCGTTTCTATCTACAAATGCTATATCTCCATTAAATTTGGGGTGTACCTGGCCTTCAAGATAATTACCTAGTGTTTTTGCTGCGATTGATGCAAATATCACACCTTTAAAGGAAGTCTTATTATTATTATTATTGGATTGTAATTCTGATAATCCTGTTTTATTAGATTCGAGAATGGGAAATGAAATAAACATTCTGGGTACATTATCATTTGAGTCTATAACAGTACTAATGTATGGGATTTCACTCTGTTTTGGAATTTGAAAATATTCTCTGTAACTTAAGTCGATATCCCTATATTTTGCATTTTGTTCTTTTTCAATTCCTGTGAAGGTTTTCAATCTGCCATTGCTATCCAAGTAATAATACCCATCTGTCAGGTTACTTGTGGATTCTTGTCCAAAATTTAGCAAGGTTTGAATTTTAGATATGTTTCCTTCCGTTGTTGAAGGGGAATTAGCAATTATTAATAAATTGGAAGTTATAGCAGAAATTGCGTTTGATAAACTATTAGAAATACTATATGCTTCTATCTCTGTATTTGTTTGTAATTCATTTATAGCAAGATTTTGAATTTGATTTGCTGTTTGTGTAAAATAGTTGTAAGAAAATATAGCTAATATGATTGAAGATGCAAATACTATGGGTAAAATGATAGCACTTTTATTGTATTCCAATAATCGCAATATTTTAACAAGGTTTATTATGTTTTAGTTATAATTAATCTATTAATTTCGTATATATTGGTACATTAGGCATATAATGATTGCAAGAATTAAGATAATCCCAATGACTCATCATAATATATTTTGACTTCCAGTATAGCAAGAAGTAAAATGACAGTTAGAATTGTTATTTCCATAATCTTCCTCTCATTTTTACCTCAATTTTGCGCATCTGAAATTGACTTATATGCAGTCCATACATAGAAAACAGCAGTGATCAGAATGTTTCGTACCTCAAGTCCCTTTAGAGCTTATGTAGGACTATTCGTAATTATGGTGGGTAGTCTATTATATTTTGCAGATGGTATTTACGGTTTATCCTTATCTCCTATTGTCCTTGGACAAGAAGTATCCTCCACTAACAACAATAGTACTAGTTTAATCAATCAGGGAAAGTATCTAGATAACATTGGAAACTATACCGACGCTATAGAATATTTCGACAAGGTTTTATCATCAGAACCTAATAATACAGATGCATTACATGGAAAAGGTTTGACTATTGATAATCTGGGTAACCATACAAAAGCCGTTGATATCTATAATGAAATCTTGACCATTGATCCTAATAATATGGATGCACTGGCAAGCAAAGGGGTAATTTTGTTTAATACGGGTAACCATACAGAGGCCATGAAATATTTTAAAAAAGTATTGACATTGAATCCTAACACAAGTAATCGCTCGATGTTTGATAAGGGTGTATCTTACTATGGATTAAAAAACTATCAAAATGCAATAAATTATTTTGAAAAAGCCCTGAAAACTGATCCAAATAACACCCTGACATTGAATAACCTGGGTTTTGCCTTAGATATTTCTGGTAACCATACAGAGGCCATGAAATACTTTGACCTTGCAACTAAAATTAACCCTAACAATGCCAATGCCTATTATGGAAAAGCTTTGGCCGTAGATCATCTCGGTAACCAAAGTAAAGCATTAATGCTAATGGATAAAGCTCTTTCTATAAATCCTAACAATACTTTTGCATTAACTGGTAAGGCAGACTATTTGTATAAAATACGAAACTTTACCGGTGCTGTGATATACGCTGACAAGACACTCATGATCGATCCTATTAATACTAATGCTTTGATCGTAAAAGAATCTGCACTAGGTATTTCTGGTAACCATACAGAGGCCATGAAAAATGTTAAGAATCGACATCAATAAATTTATCAATAGATAGTCAACAAAGCATATATATGCTTCTGCATTTTGGTAAAACAATCCTTGATTTGAGCGATGTTTAGATATAATTAGGAACTAATTACCATTTTTCATTTGAGCTCATTAATCTTTATCATAGTTCCCATCACTATTGATTTCCCTTTTATAGAGACGATTGCAAGCTCCTATAAAATAAGCTCTATAGCGCATTTTAGCCTATTATTCTTCTGAATTACATTGAATTAGCTAATTAGTAACGTCAAGAATATAAGCACAGCAAGCACTAAAGATTATGGATAAAATTTCAAATTCTCAGGATGAGTCAGGAGCTCTTCATAATGTAGAAAATTTTGTGTTAGATAAATTATTATCCCAACGTGCCACAGTAGATGACCACCCAATTAATATTAGAGAATTGACGGAATCTCTAGATAATACGATGGCTCCTCTATTCGATCAAGCCATAGAGGACTTGATTGCA
>DATEOO010000055.1:0-2678 GCA_035274085.1 Candidatus Nitrosocosmicus sp. | reverse complement strand
TGATACTGCAAAATTTTTTGAGTGCAATCAATGTATGCCTCATCGATACTGGTTTGTTCTAATGAATCAGCATATTCTTCCAGTAGTCGCATTACCTGTTGAGAGACTGAATTGTAATAGTCCTTGTCTACAGGTTTTAGTATAAGGTCAGGACACAACTCCTTGGCTTTTGATAAAGACATTGCAGATCTGATACCAAATTTTCGAGCCTCATATGAACAAGAAGCAACAGCTCCTCGGGTTATCAAGGTGCCTTTTCTTTCAGGGCTCATTATTACTGCATGGGCTTTTCCTTTAAGGGAAGAATCTCTCAATTCTTCGCAGGTGGGGAAAAAAGCATTCATATCAATGTGCATAATAATTTTTCCTGGCCAGATTCGAGTGGTAGGAGATGGCTTTTGTGAATCTTCTGACGAATTAACACTTTTATTTTTAGGAAATATCAAATTCTGAATAAGATAAACCATAGACGGATTACGAAGTACAATAATCGAATAATCAATAGCATTGTTGGTATATTTTGGATTACCCGTTTCCTTTTCCTTTTGCTTTATCAAATTGATCCATCTCAATGCTCGGTCATTATTGATAGAAGCGTTATCAAGATTAAGAAAAATGAAATTAGAAGTAACGGCTGGATAGTAATATCGATATCCCGTATGCGACCAAGCAAAAGATGAATTATGTCTTCTTAAAATATTGTACGTTAATTCTTGGTACCATGTATTATTGATCCCAAAATCAACAGCTACAGAAAGACCGTGATAAGTAGTATTACTCAGTATTTCCTCTAACCATTTACGTCCAGTGTTTTGTAATGATACTTGAGGAGGCGGCGATAATAAGACTACAAGAATTTTTTCTTTTAACACTTGTAAATCCTCTAAAAACTTTCCAAGTGATTTAAATTGCCCTGAAGTTACAGTTTTGTTGACGAGATTTTGAGGAATTTTTATGGTGAATCGAAAATCATCCGAAGTTTCATCTCCCCATTTTTTTAGAGCATTAGAGCCTGGAGGATACAAGGTCTTGCTGAGATCGAGATATACAGAATTGAAAAGTTTAGAATAATATGAAAGATAATTCGTGGAATCCAATTCAGCAGGGTAAAAATTCTTGACCCATTCTGGGCCCTTCCATCCGCAACAACCTATATAGTATTTCAATTTACCTTTCTCTATTACTTTTCTGATCTACCAAGATTAATTTTACTTTCTTTAACCACGGATTCTAGGATTGTAAATCTAAGATTAATCATGAAAGAACAATGATAACGATGTAGTTAAAGATAGGAATCGAAATATATGATAGCAGTCCATAGATTGGAGAATTGGTAGGAGAAAAGTAAATGAGGAGATAAGAATCAAACAAAAGACAAAGGAGCGAAAAAATTGTCAAAGTTATTTTGAAGAGGTCTGGCTCTTGACAAATATGAAAAAAAATTGCTCTTTATAATAGTTAAAAAAGGTTTCTAATCTAGATGGTTAAGTACGAGATCATGACAATATTTTCCTTACCTATGCATACATTCGGTTTAAGATATTACAATAATAGAATTATTTAGTATTATTATTATATATAAATAAGTTATACACAAATCTTTAAAAATAGTAATATTATATATTATTGTTTAAAAAGATACGGGTAAAAGTTTGCAGATTAAGCATCGTTTAAAAATATCTGTAATGATATCAGCAATTTTGCTACTTGCTGTAACCTCATTTTCAGTTTTGGGATCAATCGAATATAATGCGTATGGAAAAAGGATTTTGATCAATCCCAAGTATCTAAACAAAACTCCAATTGCGAGGCAGGTCAGGATAATAACAATTCATGCAATAACATAAGCATATCTAGACATGAGGGTGGTAATGACGGAGGAAATGAGGTTCAAGTATCTAAACAAAACTCCAATTGCGAGGCAGGTGAGGATAATAACAATTCATGCAATAACTTTGACCTTAAAGAAATGATTAGCGATAGACTTAAAATGTTAAGACAAACTTGAACATGTATTTAGTCATTTAATTTTGCTTTTAATATAGAATTTCTGAATCTTATTTTTGATAATTTTAAGATCCAAAGATATTCATCGCCATGAGTTCGAAAATGGATGATATTTTTAAATTGATCTTCGCATAATACTACCTTGAAAGTTTTCAATTTCATTCACCCCTATATTTGGCTCTCTGTTTTCAATATAGTTAACAATCCTTTCTGTGGTTTTCATGATATTGGGATGTTATACAAGTATGAAAGAATATAGTCGTCCAATAATCGAAATTGTCCTCCATTTTTTTTCTGTAGATTAAATGAATTAGAAAACTTTGAACCCAATCTGATTAGGATTGGTTAGGATTGTTGGTATAATATTCAAAAAGTGTTTATTAATATATGAAAAAAATTTGGTATAAATTATTGGTAACATTGGTAATATTAGTCCATGTCAGATCATCTAATTGGAGCCAATTTTTTCCTCATTAATTAATTCCGTTGATATAGTTATTTTACCATCTACTTTCCACTTTGCACCCCCCAGTTGTCGACCATCAGGACCGTAAGCTTTTGGGATTTCGATTTCCAAATTATCAAAAGAGTAGGTAACTTGCAAATCCTTGCCGGTTAATTTGTCTATGATTCTTGAAATTAATTCGGACCATTCTGAAATGTGTTCATTA
>DATEOO010000054.1:0-2728 GCA_035274085.1 Candidatus Nitrosocosmicus sp. | reverse complement strand
GTTTAAAATCAATGTGCCTTCGTTATTTTCATAAAGTGAAAGCTTACCACCAAATTTCTTAATTCTTCCAGAAAAACACCAATCAGTAAATTTATGGTAATCCAATATTTAATTACTCTATCACTAACATATTAATCGTATCATATTCAAACAAATAAATATGTAGTATCAAAAGTGTCAAAAGATAAGATTAATTGCAAGCTAAAAACATTTATCACGATTGAACATCAAATATCTTGCTAAATGCATATCTATTATCTATGATGTTCAAAAATAGAAAGATGGCAGACTCCATTAACAGTAAACAAAATAAACCTAACTATCAGTTCCCATTTGAAAGATTTGCATCAAGTAATAGATACACTGATTTTGACTTCCTCAAAAAAGATAATGATTGGATAATATATATTTCAGACAACAATGGGCAGTTTAACTTATGGAGATATAACTTTAATTTGACTTCTGAACGACAATGTACTCCTTATCCATTAACTAATTTTGTTGATCATTCAATAAGACATTTTTTCTCTTCTCCGGTAGATAATAGTATAATATTTTTTGCTGATCATCAGGGCGATGAAAATTTCCAGATATATAAAATTGATGATATATTCAATTCCTGGTACGAACCTCTAACCCCGGATCCAACGATAAGACATGAATGGGGTTCGGAATGTTTCAGTCATGATGGAAAATACATTGCTTATGGATCGAATAGGAAGAATCCTTCTGACATGCTTATAAATATAAGAAACATGAGTTGTGAAAACAAGGACTTTTGTATTACAGATAGGAAAGGCTGGTATATTCCAGGCTACTGGTCTCCCGATAATAAGAAATTAAACTGTTCTCAATTAGTAACTTTAACTGATTATGCTATATGGGTTCTCGATATAGAAAGTACAAGTATGGAAAAAATTAATTTAGAGTATGAACAAAAATGCAAATTTATTGTTGGACCGTGGTCTGTTAATCAAAATGGCTTTTATCTTTTATCCGACTTAAAAAGGGAGTTTATGGGTCTTGCATTCTACAATATTGATACTTCAAAATTGGAGTGGATAGTAACTTCTCCTTATGATATAGAATTAATAGATATTAGTTTAGATGGAAAACTGCTCGTATGGACAGAAAATGTAGATGGTTATAGTAAATTGTACAAGAAAGACATGGTGAATCAAGAAATTATGGAAATTACTCCAACCATTAAGAATAACAATAAGATTATTCCTTTAAACGGCGTTATTGAAGACCTCAAATTATCTTCAAATGGAAAAAAAATAGGTATCATGATGGATACCCCTACATCTCCAACGAATATTTATTTGATAGATCTCTGTAAAAATGAAAAGGAAAGTAATTGTAAGCGCGTTACTACATCTTTATATGGAAATTTATCCGAGGATATACTAGTCAAGCCACAATTAATAAAATACAAAAGTTTTGATGAAATGGAGATTTCTGCATTCATATATGTTCCTAATAAAACTAATTTCAAAAAAATAAATGAAAAAGAGAATATAAAACCTGGTGCTATCTTGTCAATTCATGGTGGTCCAACAGCTCAAGAAAGACCATACTATGATTATTCCGGGCTTTATCAATATCTTTCTTATAATGGATTAACAGTGATTGCACCCAACTTTCGAGGAAGTACCGGGTATGGCAAGAGCTTTGAAAAAAAAATATATCATGATTGGGGTGGTAATGAACTAAGGGATCTAGAATATGCAATAAAATGGCTTACATCTCAGGATTGGATCGATCCTAAAAGGATAGGGCTATTTGGTGCTAGTTATGGAGGATTTGCAACATTAAGTTGCATAACCCGGCTACCCAAATATGGATTTAGAGCTGCAGTGGACATTGTTGGTCCAAGCAATCTTGTAACATTTGTCAACACAGTACCTGAACATTGGAAAAGTCTAACCATTGAGCTGGTAGGTAATCCAGACAAAGAAGAAATCTTTCTGAAGGAGAGGTCTCCTACTACTTTTGTAGATAATATTAATCCATTGACTAGTTTGTTGGTGATACAAGGAGCGAATGATCCCCGAGTAGTTAAAAGTGAATCTGATCAAATAGTTGAAAGGCTAAGAGAAAAGGGAATGGACATAGAATACATGATTTTTGAAGACGAAGGACATGGCTTTACTAAATACAATAATCAAATAAAGGCATTGAAGAAATCTGCAGAATTTCTTTTAGAAAAATTATCATCATAAATAAATTTCAAATTCAAAATTTTAGCCATTTCATGGATAATAATATTAACGATCAAAGCTGTTGCTTCTCTGATTAAAAGCTAATTTTTTTCGTACTTGACAATAATATTTTGGTGATCAATCTTAATAAATGAAATAGTATATACCATTATCACTAATGGTTTCTAACGAGACTCCTTACAATATTACTAGCAAGGAGCTTGGTTTAGAAATAATGCCTATCAAGATAGAGCACAAACTTAAAAAAATTCACATCTCTGATAATATGTATAACAAAAAAGATGGGATTATTTCATTTCATATAGAAGAAGGTTTTCCGATATCGCTTTTTACAGAAAGTTTTCTTATTTTCCTTATAAGATGTAAACACAATATCATAAATAGAATCAAAATCCCCATAGAGTCGGAATACGAATGGAGGATTATAGATGGATTAATGACAGGGGCTATAAAACATAATAGCGGAATGGACACAAAATATTCTGATAGTTATTTTGGTAACA